>JAYTON010000129.1:0-1551 GCA_043747725.1 Saprospiraceae bacterium | reverse complement strand
TATAATGCGCCCCAAAAACTGGACAGGCCAGTAAGGTGAAAAAAGCATAACTTTACAGGAAAAAAAACTGTCAAAAATGAGAAAAAAACGTCGTCAGCATAGTGCTGAATTTAAGACAAAAGTGGCAATTGAAGCCATCAAGGAGCAAAAAACGCTGTCACAAATTTGCGAACAGTATGAGTTGCACGCCAATCAAATAAGCGATTGGAAAAAGACCGTTATGGACAATGTCTCTCAACTATTCACTACTGGTGAAAAGAAAAAAGAAACAACAGCCGTTGATATTGAGGCTTTACAAGCCCCCTATTTAGAACAAATTGGGCTGCTTCAAATGGAAGTCAGTTTTCTAAAAAAAAAGTTGAAACAATTGGGTCAAACCTAAGCACTTGTGCAAAACGAGGCTTAATAGACCTTTTCGACGAACCCCTCAGTATTTCTAAGCAGTGCGAGCTGTTGGGACTAAGCCGTTCGACCTACTACTATCAGCCCATAGCTGCCAGCGACTGGGATTTGCGGCTGATGCGTGCCATTGATGAACTCCATTTAGAACACCCTTATTATGGTTATCGCCGTATGACGGTTGAATTAAATGATATGTATAATCAATTCACTGAACTTGAACAGGCTGAAAATGCTGTAATATTACCTATAAATACTAAGAAAATACGGAGATTGATGCACTTATTAGATATAGAAACTATTTATCCAAGGGCAAATTTATCAAAAAGAAATCAAGCGCATAAGATTTATCCCTACTTGCTGCGAAACCTTGATATTACAAAAGGGAAGCAGGTTTATAGTACCGATATTACTTATCTGCCTATGGCTAAAGGATTTATGTATTTGGTAGCGGTTATTGATTGGCATTCACGATTTATCCTTTCGTGGCGTTTATCCAACACTTTAACCACCGATTTTTGTATCGAAGCGGTCAGGGAAGCCTTTGAGATATATGGAAAACCAGAATTTTTCAATACCGACCAAGGCAGTCAATTTACAGCCAATGATTTCATTGACGTGCTCAAAAATGCAGAAGTCAAAATATCAATGGATGGCAAAGGCAGAGCATTAGACAATATCTTTATTGAACGTTTTTGGCGAACTATAAAAAGAGAACACATCTATTTGTACGTCTATGAAAATGGATTAGAGTTATACAAAGGTCTGTCACATTATTTTGAATTTTACAATAACCGTCGTAAACATCAAGCTCTTAATTATCATACGCCAAGTCAAATATTTTCACTATCTTAGTTCTTTATTTGACTTGTGCCGTTTCAACTTAGTTTTCTTAACTTTTTGTCCAGTTTATTGGGCGCACTATATTTTGCAAGCTGTCTCTAAAACGAAATTCAAGTTTTGGAAAATCCTTCTTTAAGGTTTCAAAAACTGCTTTTGAAAAATCGTTTACTGATATGTCGTGCTTTTGGGCATTTGCGCCAAATATTTCCTTTGGACCTAGACCTCTTACTTTTTCTATCCTTAGTCGGTCTGTTTGCTTTTTTGCCATTTATTATTTATAACTTTTTGTTCTTGATTAAAATTCTAAAA
>JAYTON010000128.1:0-2040 GCA_043747725.1 Saprospiraceae bacterium | reverse complement strand
TGCAATCTTCATTCTTTCACAACGGAAGTTTTGGAGATTTAAAAAAAGCTATAAAGTATCACCTCAATCCTACAAAAAATATCGTCGACTATTCTCCATATAATAATGGAGTGCCGACGGATTTAAAATACAGATTTTCCGATATGCCCAATGTGATGGCTACTATTGACCCCATTTTAAAAAATGGCATACAGTTGTCTGAAAATGAACTTGAAGATCTCTATATTTTTATTAGAGATGGATTGTATGATGAAAAGGCATCGCCTGAAAAAATGAGAAATCTTATCCCCAATCGGGTGCCATCCGGTGTAAAACTTGCCATATTTGAGGGTACTGGATTAGGAGGAAATAACAACTTTAGCGATGTGAACCCCTCAGTAGAAAATGCCAATTTTACTAAAAAACAAGACAATATACTCGGGGCAAATGCACTTTCTAATCCTACTCACAATTCCTTCACGCTTGTATTATCAGGGGAAGATGGCGCAAAGATTAATATACAGATATCAGATTTCAATGGACGGATTGTTGAAATGAAAAACAATTTAGATGTAGGGCAAGCTGTCAATTTTGGAGATAATTATCAAAAAGGAATTTTCTTTGCTGAGTTATCTCAAGGTAAAAACAAAGTAACTTTAAAATTAATCAAGTTGTAATGATTTAATTTCTATGAGTTCACTATCATTCATACAAAGCCGCGTTGAGTCAGTCAACACGGCTTTGTTGTATATATCAAAATAGTAAATTCATCTTTAAATCCTAACCCTAACTCCTCTGATACAACACTTTTCCAACGGTATGAATGCCTTTTACCAGTCTTTCAATGTCTTCAAGAGTATTATAAATTGAAAAAGAGGCGCGAGCAGTGCCTGCTATGTCATAAAAATCCATAATCGGTTGTGTGCAATGATGACCTGCGCGAATGGCAATATAATCTTCTGCTAATATCGTGGCTATATCGTGTGGATGCACCCCCCTCAGTATAAAGGAGATAATGCCGCTTTTTTCCTTTGCGGTGCCGATTATTTCTAAGCCATCAATGCCTAAAAGCTTTTCAGTAGCATCCTCCAAAAGCATTTTTATATAATTGGACATGTTTACTCGACCCATTTTTTCAACAAAATCAATCGCTGCTCCTAATGCTGCCACGCCAGCAATATTGGGCGTACCCGCTTCAAATTTCTGAGGCAATCCAGCAAATTCCGTTTTCTCAAAAGTGACATCTCGAATCATTTCACCACCATATTTATAAGGTGTCATTTTATTCAATAATTCCTCTTTGCCGTAAAGAACACCAACGCCCGTCGGACCAAATAATTTATGCCCTGAAAAAACAATAAAATCAGCGTTAAGTGCTTGAATGTCAATGAGTTGTGTCGCCACACTTTGAGCCGCGTCTATAAAAACCGGCACCCCTTTTTGATGGGCGATTTCAATAATGTCTTCTATCGGATTAATAGTTCCGAGGGTGTTTGAAATATGAGTGACGGCAACGAGTTTAGTATTTTGATTTAAAAGATTGTTAAAAGCATTGAGATTCAACACCCCCTCAGTATTCATAGGAATTACAAGCAAATTTGCTCCTTTTTTCAAGCAGACCTGCTGCCACGGAATCAGATTGGAGTGGTGTTCCATGGCTGAAATAATAATGTTATCTCCTGCATTGAGCCTGTCCAATGCATAACTTTGAGCGACTAAATTGACCCCCTCAGTCGTACCGCTTGTAAAAATGATTTCCTTCGCTTTTTTAGCATTGATAAATGCTCGGGCTTTCTCTCGCGTACCCTCATACGCCTGAGTGGCTTCAACCGCCAAGCCATAAATCCCCCGATGTACATTCGCATTTTGATGCTCATAAAAGTAGCGTTCAGCTTCGATGACGCTGTGCGGTTTCTGAGTCGTCGCCGCGTTGTCTAAATAAACGAGGTCGGGATGATGAGTGAAAATGAGGAACTCTTTTTTGATATTGTCGAAACTCATACTGTGGTTTTTCACCACAACAGATTTTTTTGACACATAGTTAACATAGAACACATAGTT
>JAYTON010000127.1:0-9882 GCA_043747725.1 Saprospiraceae bacterium | reverse complement strand
AAAGCCCTTGATAAATTTCAAGAATGGGCTGCCCCCAATGATGCTGATTTGAACAATCAATTGATTCTATTGCAAGGGCGTTTGAGTTCGCTCAAGCGGAGTGAAAACCTCGGATTGTTGTCGTTTTCTGATGTCAATCGGGAGCGCAATATTCTCACCAATTCTGTGTTGACTTTGTTGGATGATATTGGAGATAATTCAAGTTCTGATTCGTCATCTACCAAACCAAGCCAAGGCATTGTGACGCCTTCAAGTGATAAAACGCCACCACCAGCAACCAATACCCAAAAAGTCATCCTGTTTTTTGCTTCAAATCCTAACGATACGGGTAAATTACAATTGGAAAAGGAGTTGGTTGGTATTAGTTCGAGTTTGCAGGAGAAGCAATTGAAATTTACTATTTTTCAAAAATGGGCAACTAAAGCCAATGAAGTACAAAGGGAAATTGTCACTCGCAAGCCTGCCATTATCCATTTTTCAGGGCATGGCTTGGGTAAAGAATATGCTGGAAGCCGAGGTATTGGAAGACCTTCTCAAGATGAATCGGGCTTAATTTTTCAAGATGCCAACGGCAATATGAAAGTTTTGCAAACAGATGAGTTGAAAAAGATGTTCGAGATTTTTGCCAAATATAAAATGAAAGTGGGTACAGTCGTGCTCAACGCTTGCTATTCGGCTAATCAAGCCAGGGCGATTATGCCTTATGTGGATTATGTGGTGGGCATGACGACTGCGGTAGGGGATGAAGCAGCCATCACTTTTGCTAAAGAGTTTTATGGTATTTTAGGTGAAACTGATAATGTGGAAATGGCGTTTGATTTAGCGGTGAATGCTATTGGTATTGAAGGTTTGAAAGATGAAGATACGCCTAAACTTTTTCCCAGAGATGCTTGATTTTAGTGAAAAATTTATAGTGAAAAGTGAAAATTACTGAGGGGTACGGTTTTCAATATCATTTGAAAAGTGAGTTAAAATCTACGATTTTATCAATTTATACGCAAAATTCGCCTAACCGAATTAAATTTGGTTAGGCGAATTTTAATTTAGTACCCATCATTTTTTACAACCGAAAAGCCAACACCAAAACCCTCTTCGCTTCTTTTTTTCTTTCTTAACAGGATGAATTTTAGAAACAGAGCCACGACTTGGCGGCGGCGGCGGCAATCGGATAGGCGGACCGATTGAAGCAATTTCATCAGCTGGTGTTTCATGAAGTTGACAGTCCACAACCGTCACCGCGTAGGTATATGTATCGTCAGTTACGACATTTTTATCGAGGAAAGCCAAAGCCTGAGAATCAAAAGGCAGGAGCGCTTTTATATTTTGACCATTAGTAAAATCAATATTACCATTATCGAACCGATAAACCACGTATTGAAATGGAATACGTTTCATCGTCCGGCGGCTCGGTTTCCATCTCACCACCACTTGACCATTTTCGGCAATCACATTTCTCAACTCGGGAGCATCACATTCCAAAAGGGTGGTATCTTTAATCACTTCGGGAGCTAAAGCTGGATAGCGATAATAATTTTGCACCAAAGTATCCCCCACACCTAAGGCATTGGTCAATAAAGATTTGGAGCTAAAAAAAACTACGCCTTTTACTTGCTTATACGCTCGCGACAATTGAATTTGCCGCCCGATTTCGGCAGGATCGCCCCAAGCGGGTTCACGCGGGCTGGATTGACCGACTCGATAAGCTCCCAAGCCTATATAAATAGGTTTACCTGCGGAATTATCCACCCACCATTTTACAATCGTAGCATGTTCGGCTATCGAAAAACCCAATGTCCAATACACTTGTGGTGTGGCATAATCTATCCAACTTTCGCGCAGCCATTTCCGCACGTCTGCATAAAGGTCGTCATAGCAAGTCAAACCTGCTTGCGTAGCCGAGCCTTCGGGGTCTTTATTATTGTTGCGCCACACACCAAACGGGCTGATACCAAACTGCACACGCGGCTTTATTTGCTTGATGGTTTTTGATAAATTAAAAATCAATAAATCCACATTATTGCGCCGCCAATCTTCAATATTATTAAAACCAGCACCATATTGTTGATAAGTCAAACCATCCGGAATAGACTCGCCCGCTATTTTGTAGGGATAAAAATAGTCGTCGAAATGAATGCCATCCACATCATATTTTTGGACAATCTCAGCCACCACATCATTTACATGCGCGCGCACTTCGGGCAATCCGGGATTCAAAATATACCGTTTGCCATATTTAAGACACCAATCAGGATGCTGATTCATGACATGATTAGGGGCAAATTGAGTACCATCTTGGTTGTCCATGCTGGCTCGATAAGGGTTGAGCCAAGCGTGAAATTCAAGACCTCGGTCATGTGCCGTTTGAATCATAAAAGTCAATGGATCATAATTATTATCAGGTGGAAGCCCTGAGTTGCCCGTCAAATATCTCGACCAAGGCACTATATCCGACTTGTAAAGCGCATCCGAAGTTGGGCGAATCTGTACATATAAAGCGTTGATACCCAATGCTTTATGTCTATCCAATAACTTTACCCATTCATCTTTCAAAACCCAATCGCTCTGAGTGGGTACTGAGGGGTAGTCGATATTCAGAACCGTAGCAATCCATACTCCGCGCAACTCGCGCTTAGGCGCAACCTGAGCTTGAGATAAAAAAGAGGCAATAAATATTAAACCGAAAAGTAGGATGCCCTTCAAATAGGGTGATTGATAAGTGTTGGCTTGCATGAAAAGGTTTTTTTATTGAAATGTGTCTCACTTTATACAAAGTTAAATCTAAACTTGGGTTTGAGCATACAAAACCCATTTTTTTTCTACAAACAGGTGTTAATGAAACGGCGAAAGGTACCCCCTCAGTATTTTTATATATTTTAGGCTGAAAACTTGGAGTACATTCTCAAATTTCAATAACTTGATGGCATTGAATTTAAAACTTGTATGTATTTTAATGTTCAGAAAAAAACTACATTTGTGTTTCATTAAATGACTCTATCTCTACGACATTATGCCGCATTCAGCTTACAAAATACAGGGGGGCAACTCCCTGCACGGTGAAATAACTTGCTACGGGGCTAAAAATTTTACAACCAAAGCCATGATTGCCGCTTTGCTTGGTAACTCACCGACCACGCTTACCAATGTGCCGCCTATCGGCGATGTCGAAATCACGGCGGATATGCTCCGCTCGCTCGGTGTCCAAATTGATTGGTACAAAGAGAAAAAGGTGATGATTATTGACCCCACGACAGCGAAGGATTCGCACGTGCGGCAGCCGCATTCGGGGGCGAATCGGATGCCGATACTCATGATCAGTGCTTTATTGCACCGTTTTGATGAAGTCAGCGTACCGATTATGGGCGGCTGCATCATCGGGGCGCGGGGGGTAGATTTTCATTTAGATGCCATTCAAGACTTTGGTGCTAAAATCATCGAAGGTGATGAGGGGTATATCGCTCAAAAAACGCGGCGACTCAAGGGCAATCACGTCAACCTTAAATATCCCTCAGTAGGGGCAACAGAAACCTGCCTTTTCCTTTCGGTTTTGGCAGAAGGCACCTCCATTATTGACAATGTGGCTATCGAACCCGAAATCATGGAGATTGTCACGATGCTGCGGGCGATGGGGGCTATTATTTTCACCGATTCCAAACGTGAGTTTCGCATAGAAGGTGTGTCTGAACTCAAAGGTTGCGTCATGAATTGCTTAGGAGACCGAATCGAAACGGCGAGTTGGGCTTCGCTGGCGGCGGCTGTGGATGGCTCGATTACGGTGCATGGTATCCGTCCTGAAACCTTGGGCAATTTCCTTTCCTCTTTTCGGCAAGCAGGCGGTGGTTTTGAATTGATAGATAGCGATTCTATGCGCTTTTTCAGAGCCAGACCCCCTCAGTCTATCCACCTCGAAACGGACGTTTGGCCCGGCTTCTCGACGGATTGGCAACAGCCCTTCGCAGTCCTCCTCACGCAAGCGGTTGGCGTTTCTGTTTTGCACGAAACGGTTTATGAAAACCGTTTTGGCTACCTTAATGCTTTGAAAAAATTGGGTGCAGAAGTTCAATTAACTACGCATTGCCTCGGCAACACACCTTGCCGATTCGAAGGCAAAGGACATCAACACTCAGCCATTATATCAGGACCTACGCCCCTTCATGCGATTGACGAACCTTTAGAAATTCCCGATTTGAGAGCGGGTCTAGCTTACGTTATTGCCGCCGCAGTCGCCAAAGGCACGACTATACTGAGGGGGGTACCGATGATTGAACGCGGCTATGGGGATATTGTACCGCGCCTGCAATCGCTTGGATTAAAGATTGAAAAGATTGAGACAACCAATAACGATTAACCAATAACCAACATGACTTTATTTATAATCATCTCCAGCCTTGTACTATTAATTCTGTTGATTTCAGCCGTGAAAGTCAACCCCTTCCTTGCTTTTTTATGCGTATCTATTTATACTGGCTTTATGGTCGGTATTCCTTTAGAGAAAATATCTGGATCTATTCAGAAAGGCATTGGCGATATGCTGGGATCGCTCATTGTGATTATCATATTGGGGGCAATGCTCGGCAAATTGGTAGCGGAAAGCGGGGCGGCTCAAAAAATTGCGGCGTTGATGCTCGGTATTTTTGGAGAAAAATATATCCAATGGGGACTGATGAGCACTGGGTTTATCATTGGAATTCCTTTATATTACAACGTCGGGTTTGTATTGGTGATACCGCTTATTTTTTCAGTGGTGTATCAATATAAATTACCTGCTGTACCGATAGGTTTACCCATGTTAGCGTCCTTATCAGTAGCGCATGGTTTTTTACCACCACATCCGTCTCCTGCCGCTTTAGTCGTTCAGTTTAATGCGAATATGGGCTTCACCCTTTTTTATGGGATTTTGATTGCCATCCCAGCCATCATTATAGCGGGTCCGCTGTATGCAAAAACGTTGACCAATATAAAATCTCAACCTACTGAGGCATTTAAAAGCGTCAATCTGCCAGATGAAGCCTTGCCGAGTGGTTTGAATAGTTTTATTACAGCCCTATTTCCTGTTATACTTTTGGCTGTCACCACGTTGGTGCCTATTGTTTTTCCTCAAAATGCAGATATTGTTAGGATTGCTCATTTTATCGGCGATCCAGCTATCGTTATGTTGCTTGCGCTAATCCTTGCCACCTTTACCTTAGGGCTGAATATGGGTAAAAAGATGCCAGCTATTATGGATACTTACGGCATTGCTGTGAAAGATGTAGCGATGGTTTTACTGATTATTGGTGGCGCAGGAGCCCTCAAACAGGTTCTATTAGATGGTGGTTTAACAGAGCAATTGAGCAGTATTCTAAAAAATGTCAATATGCCACCGCTTATTTTAGCATGGTTGATGGCTGCCATTATTCGAGTATGTTTAGGTTCGGCAACAGTAGCAGGTTTGACTACTGCGGGCATTTTGGCGCCATTGATAGGCGGCTACAATGTCAATCCGAGTTTGATGGTGCTATCAGTTGGAGCAGGAAGTTTACTATTTTCTCATGTGAATGACACTGGCTTCTGGCTTTTTAAAGAGTATTTTAATTTGAGTATAAAAGACACGATTCGGTCGTGGTCTATGATGGAAACAATTGTGTCTATTGTAGGATTGATTGGGGTTTTGCTGTTGAATTTATTTGTTTAAACATAAACCAATTATAAAATGGAACAATTATCACCACAACAACGCTTTGAAAAAATGGGCTTGGTATTGCCCCCTGCACCACTGCCGATGGGCGTGTACAAACCTTTTTTGATTGATGGACATCACCTCTATGTATCAGGGCATGGTCCATTTCGTGCCAATGCCACCCTCATTATCGGACGCATTGGCGAAGACATGGACATCGAAGAAGGCAAATTGGCTGCTCGTCAGGTCGGGCTTTCTATTCTTTCTACTATCAAAGCCCACGTAGGCAGTTTGGACAAAATCAAACGAGTCATCAAAGTATTGGGCATGATTAATTGCACAGCGGATTTTGGCAGACACCCCTACGTTATCAACGGTTGCAGTCAGCTTTTTGCAGATATTTGGGGCGAAGAGAACGGCATAGGCGTGAGAAGTGCCGTGGGCATGGGGTCTTTGCCCGATAATATTCCCGTGGAGATAGAGGCAATGTTTGAATTGCATTAACGAATAACCCTCAACGATTAACAAATGGCATTTCCTTACTCCATTCGCAACATCGACACCCTTGATACCCCCGCTTTGGTCGTTTCTACTGAGGGGGTGAAGCGCAATATACAGACGCTCATCGACATGATAGATGATGTGAAACGTTTGCGCCCGCACGTAAAAACGCACAAGACTCAACAAGTCACCCGGCTACTCCAAACTGCGGGGATTGATAAGTTTAAATGCGCCACGATTGCCGAAGCGGAAATGCTGGCAATGTGCCAAGCTAAAGATGTATTGATGGCATATCAACCCAATATTGCCAAGCAGTTGAGATGGGTCAATTTAATTAAAAAATATCCCGATACACGCTTTTCTTGTTTAGTTGATAATCTTGAAATCGGCATCAGTCTATCCAAATTAGCGACTGAAAACAACCTTAAATTAGGTGTTTATATTGATTTGAATGTCGGCATGAACCGCACAGGTATTTTGCCCGAAAAAGCATTCAGGCTTTTTCATGAAATCATGTCTCTGCCGCATCTTATACTGAGGGGTCTTCATGCGTACGATGGTCATATTCACAACCCCGATTTTGCTATTCGGCAAAAGGAAGCCGATGAAAGTTTTAATAAAGTAGAACAACTGTTGCATCAATTAGGCAAATCCGATACTGCATTGCTCGAAATAGTGATGGGCGGTGCATCAACCTATCCGATTCATTCCAAACGGCAGCGCGTGGTGTGCAGCCCTGGGACATTTGTATTTTGGGATAAAGGCTATCAAACGGCATTCCCAGAGCAAGCCTTTGAGCCGGCTGTTTGGGTGGCGTGTCGGATCGTGTCGTTGCCAGATGCAGGTAAAATATGTTTGGATGTGGGTCATAAATCCATCGCTGCTGAAAATGACTTATCACGGCGCATTTATTTTCCTCACGAACCCGACGCTCAATTTATAGGGCAGTCCGAAGAACATTTAGTGATCGAGTTGGCTTCAACGCATACTTATCAAGTAGGTGACGTTTTCTATGGCATCCCTATCCATATTTGCCCGACGTGCGCCTTGTATGAATGCTTGCACGTGGTTGAAGATGGCATTTTGACGGGCGAAGAATGGCAAGTGATAGCGCGGAATCGGAAAATAACGTGTTGAGAGTTGACAATAATTGTTTGGAAGTAGTGGGTTGAAATGAGTTTAGATTAAACTTAGAGAAATTGATACTCGAGTTCTTGCCGACGTTTTTATAACACCCCCTCAGTAAAACCCATAAAAAATGCCCTTCAACAACCGCTGAAAGGCATTTTTTCTACCAATATGTTGCACCTCCAGCGCATTTTTCACTCTTCACTAATTAAATTCTCTTCAATATCTCCTCGCCCATCGCTACAGTACCCAATATCATATCCTTAGGCGTATTGGCATCTGCAATATCGCCCGTTCTGAAACCCGCTTTGAGGACGGCATCAATAGCGGCAATCAAGGCATTGGATTCTTCTTTCATGCCGAAAGAAATATCTAAAAGCAAGGCTGCAGAAAGGACGGAAGCCATCGGGTTGGCAACGCCTTTGCCCGTAATATCGTGCGCAGAACCGTGAATGGGTTCATACACGCCCGTACTATCGCCGATAGATGCGGATGCCAACATGCCCATAGAACCGGCTATTTGAGAGGCTTCGTCGGTCAGAATATCGCCGAATAAATTAGCGGTGACGACCACATCAAAATGACGCGGTTTTTTAATCAAAAGCATCGCTGCTGAGTCCACAAATTGATGTTCCAATTCTACTTCGGGATAGTCTTTAGCCACTTCCAAAATGGTCTCACGCCATAAGCGGCTGGATTCCAAAACGTTGGCTTTATCTACCGACATGAGGCGTTTGCCGCGTGTCATGGCAGCGTCGAATGCTTTGCGGGCTATGCGTTCTACTTCGTATTTATGGTAGCCAGCAATGTCATAGGCGTAGGTGCGGTCTTCGTTGCGTCCTTTTTCGCCGAAATAAATATCGCCTGTCAACTCTCGGAAAAAGAGAATATCAGACCCCCTCAGTATTTCGGGCTTAATGCTCGATGCTTCGAGCAATTCATCGAACAATTTGATGGGGCGTAAGTTGGCATATAAGCCCAATTCTTTACGCATTTTCAAAAGCCCTTGCTCGGGGCGTACTTTTGCAGTCGGATCATTATCGTATTTGGGATGACCGACGGCGCCGAACAACACAGCATCCGCTGCACGCATTTTAGCCAATGATTCATCGGGTAGTGGATTGCCCGTCGCCTCGATGGCTACGTGACCAATCAATGCTTCATCATATTCGAACGTGTGTCCGAATTTTTCAGCAATTTTATCTAAAGCCTTCTTACCGACTGCAGTTACTTCTTGTCCGATGCCATCACCGGGGACGATTAAAATTTTCTTATGAGCCATAATTTCAATTAATTAGATTTAACATTTTTTCAGTTGCCTTGATAGCCGAAACCGTTTGGTCTGAGTCCAAACCCCTTGTTTTGATGTCTTTTTCGTTCATTTTCCAAGTGATAATGGTTTCGCAGAGAGCATCGGTTTTGCCACCGGGCGGGATTCGGACGACATAATCGGTCAGCTCAGGCAGTTTAATTTGCTTTTTGGCATACACCTTTTTGAGGGCATTCATAAAAGCATCGTATTGACCATCGCCTTGTGCATTTTCTTCAAAAACTTGCCCATCAATTTTAATTTTTAAAGTGGCTGAGGGGTGCAAGTTTCTGGAATGTGTCAAAACATAATTCACGATTTCCACCTTATTTTCAACCACATCATAGTTCAAAACATCGCTGACGATATAGCGTAAATCCTCCAGTGTGATGATTTGCTTTTTATCCCCAATTTCGATGACCTCTTGGGTGACTTTTTTTAATTCATCGGAAGAGAGTTTAATACCCAATTCCTGCAAATTTTTCTCAATATTGGCTTTGCCAGACGTTTTTCCTAAAGCGTATTTACGCGTTCTACCAAACCGTTCGGGCATCAAATCATTGAAATATAGGTTGTGTTTGCTGTCGCCATCGGCATGAATACCGGCGGTTTGAGTGAATACATTTTCTCCAATAATCGGCTTGTTACCAGGGATTCTCAGACCTGAAAATGACTCCACAATTTTACTAACTGAATACAAAGACTTTTCCGCAACATTCATTTTTATATCAGGAAAAAAGTCGTTCATCACCGCCACTGCACTTGATAAAGGCGCATTTCCAGCGCGTTCGCCCATGCCATTGACCGTCAAATGCAAGCCGTGTGCACCTGCTTTGAGGGCTTCCATGACGTTGGCAATGCTGAGGTCATAATCGTTATGAGCATGGAAATCGAAATGCGTTTTGGGATAGCGTTTGACTAAATCACTGACGTAAGTGTAGGTTAACTGAGGGGTCAAGACGCCTAAAGTATCGGGCAAAAGCACCCGTTCGATGGGTTGTTGCGTCAAAAAATCTAAGAATTGGATGACATAATCATAGGAGTTTTTCATGCCATTGCTCCAATCTTCCAAGTAAACATTGCTTTTTATACCTTTTGAAGCAGCTAATTCAATGACATTTTTGATTTCATTAAAATGCTCTTCGGGCGTTTTTTTCAATTGATACGTCAAATGATTCAATGAGCCTTTGGTCAATAAATTCATGACTTTAGCACCCGATTGAAGCATCCAATTGATAGAAGATTCGCCATCTACGAAGGTCAATACTTCAATTTTATCAATAAAACC
>JAYTON010000126.1:0-7768 GCA_043747725.1 Saprospiraceae bacterium | reverse complement strand
TTGGTAATCAATACGTTCCGTTTGAAGCGGGTGAAAAAATGGCGACTATTATTTACACACTCGGTAAATATATTCAGCTCCTCATTTTCCCTCATCCGCTCACACACGACTATTACCCACGCCACATCGGCATCATGCAATTCAGCGATTGGCAGGTGCTGTTGAGTTTGGCGATTTATGGCGGTTTAGTAGCCTTAATACTGAGGGGGTGGCAAAAGAGAGACATTATGAGTTTTGGCTTGGCATTTTTTCTCATCACTTTGTCCATCGTTTCCAATATCGTTTTTCCAGTTGGTACCAATATGGCGGAGCGTTTTATGTTTATGCCATCGGTAGGTTTTTGCTTGGTGTTAGCCGTTATTTTAATGAAATACCTTAAAAATTATGCAGTTTATACGGCAGTAGGCATAGCCGTTTTATTCGGCATCAAAACATTTACCCGCAATTTTGATTGGAAAGACAATTACACTATTTTCACAACAGACGTGAACGTGTCTCAAAATTCTGCCAAATTGCAATGCTCTGCGGGCGGTGCAATGGTTGAAAAAGCGGCAACTGAAACCAATCCCACGTTTAAAAAAGAACAATTGAATGCAGCTATTGGGCATCTTCGCCGTTCGTTGGAAATTCATCCGACCTATAAAAATCCCTATTTATTGCTTGGAAATGCTTATATTTATCTTGAAAATTTTGAAAAAGCGATAGAAGAATATCAAAATGGGTTAAAATTAGACCCTCAATTTAAAGACATCAAAACGAATTTAGCCCTCGCCTACCGTGAAATGGGTCGCATTTATGGTCAACAAAAAAATGATATGCCCAAAGCCATTGAATACCTTGAAAAATCTGTAGAATACAATCCAAAAGATGGTCAAGCCTATTCAAATCTCGGCACTTGCTATGGTTTGACAGGTCAAACCCAAAAAGCCATTGATGCCCTCGAACGCGCCTTAGCCATTCGATTTGATAAAAATGACGCTATGAATTTGAGCACAGCTTACCGCATTTTCGGCAATACCGGCAAAGCGGAAGAATGGGCTAATAAAGGCAAGTGATAAGCTGGTTATTGGTTATTAATTATTGGTTATTTGGCAAAACCAATAATTAATAATCAATCACTAATAACCAATAGTTTTCTACTTTTGCGCATGGATAAAAATAAGATACAATTAGAAATAGTGGGGTGGATTATCACGCTGGTCATTTTGAGCATTGTGATGTTTCCGATTTGGAAAGATTTTCCCGATTTTAAGTTCAATTTCACCAATATCGCTTATGTGTTGTGTTTCATCACGTTTACGCGCTATACTTTTTTACTTAGACACACCTTTATAGCCCATTGGGAAAAAGGTAAAATTGCATTTGTTCTCTGTGTTTTTGCATTAGCTGGTATTTTAATGGTTCAAATGCAAGATTTTAACGTTTGGTACGACAACGGCGACCCTGATGTTCTACTCAAAACAGTTAAAAAAGAGAGCGTCCGCGCTTCCCTTTTAGAATATATTAAAACTGAATTTATCCTGTTTGCCGTAGCGAGTATTATTGCAGCGTTTGCTTTGGCGGCGCGGCTGTTGGTCTCCGTTTGGCGTTTAAGAAATAGAGGAAAAGCTTAAAAAATGTCTCAAATAAAAGAATTTAACGAGTATCGGGAGAAAATGAATGAGCGCATTTTGGCGCACGACAACAAAGTCATAAAACGTTTTTGGAGTCTCGACCACCAAACGTATGACGATGGCGCGCTCAATAAAAAGACGAAAGAATTGCTTGGCTTAGTGGCGTCGATGGTCTTGCGTTGCGATGATTGCATCCGCTATCATTTAGGTACGTGCTACGAATTGGGCGTCTCAAAAGATGAACTTTTTGAGGTCTTCGCCATTGCGAATTTAGTGGGCGGTTCTATCTGCATTCCGCATACGCGCAGGGCGGTGGAATATTGGGAAGAGCTTGAAAATAGTGAAAAGTGAATAATGAAAAGTGAATAATGAAAAGTGAAAAGTAGGAGTTGTAACTCATTGATTTTCAATTAATTGTAAAAAAAATACCTGAAATACTGAGGGGGTGTTTAAAAATACGTCTCGGATACTTTTGAAGTATCCGAGACGTAGGCTCAATCTAATATCTAACGCTCTAATGTCTAATATCTTTAAAAATAAAATACCAGAAATCGCTGTTTTGATGTTATCAGCAGCGATTTTCTTCTATAAATTCGGTTGGCGGCTCTTGGATGTCACCAACATCGGTTGGATATTTCGCATTGGATTTGACAACGCAACTGAGTTTATTTCTTGGGAATATTATCGCGCGGCGGCGTGGTCATTCCCAATTATTGGCACTTTTTCAGGCTATGATTATCCGACTGTCACGGGCGTCGGTTTGACGGGCGCAATACCTCTTTTGGCGATTCCTTTGAAGATATTATCACCAATTTTGCCAGCTGAATTTCAGTATTTTGGTTGGTGGTTTTTAGCGTGTTATGTTTTGCAAGGTTGGTTTGCTTTGAAATTATTGAAGGCTCTTAAACCTCAATGTTCGCCCGTGGGATTGGTTATTGGAGCATTATTTTTTGTCATGGCACCACCGTTTTTGTTTCGCGCGGCGCACATGAATCTTTCAGCGCATTTTCTCATTTTAGCATCTTTTTATCTATATTTTCAGCCATTTACAAATAAAGAAAAATTTAAATACAACTTCATTTTAATTATTGCCACAGCCATGATTCATCAATATTTGACGGTCATGTTGCTGGGTTTGGCATTCGCAACTTCCAATGATTTGTGGCAACGCAAGAAGCTTAGTTTTATACAACTTATAGGTTTTAATTTGGCTAATCTCACAGCCGTTTTATTCGTTTTTTATATTATTGGTAATTTCAATATCCCGAACGATGCCACGCAATCCGTTGGCTTCGGCAACTTTTCTGCTAACCTCAATACGTTTTTCAATTCATTTAATTATACCCGTTTTCAACCTGCTTTGAAAACCTCATCCGAAGGGCAATATGAAGGGATTGCTTACTTCGGTGTTGGTATTTTTTTAATGTTTATGACGTTGATTATCAATTTTTTATGGCGAAAAATCAATAATCGTTTTCAATCAGTAAAAATACTGAGGGGTAGTGGTGAAAGCGAATTGGAAACCGAAAAACCCTTGAATTATCCGATTTGGTCAGTAGCCATTTTATTTTTTATTTTCTCATTGAGCAACGTGATTGGTTTGAATGAAAAAGTGGTGCATCAATACATCATGGGGGCAGGAATGGAAAAATTTGCCTTTTCATTGCGAGCATCGGGTCGTTTTGTTTGGGTTTTGTATTACTTGATATTAGCTGTTTCAATGAAAGGATTTTTAAATTTAAAAATACATAACACCTTAAAAATCAGTTTTTTATCGCTGTTTTTAACCGTTCAAACAATGGATATTAAGCCGATGCTAATCATGCACACGATTGATTATTCGCCTTACAAAGGCAATATCAATCAAGCAGCTTGGAAGCCTGTGATGGCAGAATGTGAGCGTGTTATTATGTATCCTTCCTTTCTTTGGCATTACAAAACGTTTGGGGATTTTTATGATTTTGCTCACTTGGCAGCCTTGAATAATAAGGCAATTAATACAGGCTATTTTGCTCGTTCTGTTTGGAATTTGAAGTGGAATTGGGAAAAGAAATTGAATGCAGCACTCGATAAAAACTCGCTGGGCGATGAAAATAAGTCCATATTTATTTGTAGAAAAGAAGATGTCGGACGGTTTAATCAATTAGTGAAAAGCGGTCAATTGAAGGCATTTATTTATGAAGACTATCCGATATTTGTTCCGATTGCTTTAGAAAAAACGGTTCAATATCTATCACAACTGCCTGATTGTCAACCTTTTGCGTTTGATACTGAGGGGGTCGTCGATTTTCTAAAACGCCATTCCGATAAGCTCATTCTGACTGTTGCGATGGATGAAGCCTCGTATAAATTATGTGCCGAAGCGAAGAATTATTTCAAAGCGATGGGTTCTGAAAATATAGCGCAGTTAGGGCATTACGGTTCTTACATTGGCATTTATTATAAAAATAAATTGCTGTTTGAGAAAGTGGATAATAAGGGTGCGGTGCAAGAGGCGTTCAAAAAGGGTGAAATACTGAGGGGGGGGGTCTTGAAAAAAGATTTAGAATTATATTCTGCTGGAGCGAATTGGGGCAGAACATCATCCATAAAAATTGATGGAAAAGAATACAGCCCGAATAAAATAGGCTTGAATTTCGTCGTCCTGAATGAGGGTTTTGAGGTAATCGAAACGGTTCGTTTTAATACTTTTGATAGTTGTGATAGGGTGATTTTTAGGTAATTTTACCATATATTTTTTGTCATTCAGGAGGGATCTCTTTCGTGTACTGTAAAAATAAAAAGAGATTCCTGCTGAATGACAAAAAATATATAATCAATATCAATTAAGATCAATCGGCGCAGCCATTTCCAAATCGCGCGACATCATACCGTTGGCACTGACAGGATTTTCAAGCATCCAATCGCCCAAAGCGATGAGCACTGAAAAGCATTGCGTGCGATAGATGGTCTCTCGCAATTTCGGATTAGATCTTTCGGAAAGCCATTTAGTTCGTGCCTTCACATATGCGCTCACCCACGCTTTTTCATCGCCGCCTCTCACGGGTGGACTTTCGGCAAAGGTATTGCGAATATCATCCCGAATTTTGCCCGAATGAATGTAGCTATCGTAAATAACGAGCATACTGAGGGGTAGTGTAAACTTATTGTCAAGGAAGAATTTCAAAGCAGGTTGATAATAGACTTTATCAAAAAATACATCTTGTGTTTTACACATGATATCATCTTCTCGCGCTGCTTTTTTCAATAATTCAATCAATTTTGTATCATCTACAAGGGATTTGACGCCTAATTGCGATACATAAGGTTGAAAATCTGAAGCGAATTGACCATTGTTGGCAATATAAGATTCAATCAGTTCTCGAAGATGGCTCTGCTCTGTGGTTTGGCTTCTGCCGTAAGTGATTTGGCGAGTGGGCTTTCCGTTGTCGTCGGGTTTGCCATCGTCATAAATAGTGACGTCATCGTATTTCCCATCGGGGCTGCCCGTTTCAAAAATATTGATGACACTCATAATGCGGTTTTTGTTTTCGGCTGAAATCATTGTTCATTGATTTTTTAGATGAAAAAATTAATTGAGGTTTTTTTAAAACAAAAATCATTCATTTTGCTTCTTTTAAAATTCATTCAAATTTAGGATTTATTTTTTGTATTTAAAATATTTTCAATAAAAAAAAACAGACCCCTCAGTATTTAAGGAATTTTGAGCGTGCAGATTTACGAAACCTTTAAGATTTCGTAAATCTTGATTCACCAATGGAACACTTTTAAAACTATTTCTATCATTTAAAACAATTTTTTTAAAATTCCTGTTTTAACTTTGCCAACTCTAAACACGCTCACAATTAATTATTTTTTAATATTTAACTGAATATGTCTTCATATCTCGACGAATTAAACGATGTACAACGCGCTGCCGTCACCAATACCGAGGGACCCGTTTTGGTGGTAGCCGGACCCGGTTCGGGCAAAACGCGGGTGCTCACGTATCGCATCTCGCATCTGATAGAAACGGGCGTGGCTCCGTGGGAAATATTGGCGTTGACTTTTACGAATAAAGCTGCCCGCGAGATGAAAGACCGCATCGAAAAGGTAGTCGGTACGAAGGCACAGCGGGTGTGGGCAGGCACTTTTCACTCCATTTTCGCTCGGATACTGAGGGGGGAGGCGGAGCGCATTGGCTACCCGTCGAATTTCACAATTTATGATTCCGACGATTCAAAAAGCCTGTTGAGAACCATTATCAAAGAATTTAATCTGATAAAGGATGTTTATAATGAAAATGCTATTCTGACGCGCATTTCATCCGCCAAATCCAACCTCATTTCGCCCAAAGCCTATGAGCAAAATGTTGATTTGATGGCGCAAGACCGCTCTACAAAACGCCCTTATATTTATCGTATTTATGCTGAATATGCTATGCGTTGCAAGCGAGCGGGGGCAATGGATTTTGATGATTTATTGTATCAAATTTATGTTTTATTGCATCAAAACCCTGACTTAGCGGATAAATATCGCCAACGATTTAAATATCTACTGGTAGATGAGTTTCAAGACACCAATTTTCTGCAATATTCGATTGTGAAAAAATTAGTGGTGTATCCTGGCAGCCCTCAAAACGTGTGCGTTGTAGGCGATGATGCGCAGTCTATTTATGCTTTTAGAGGGGCTACGATTGATAATATTTTAGATTTCGAAAAAGATTTTAAAAACCTCAAAACTTTTAAACTCGAGCAAAATTATCGCTCCACGCACCACATCGTAGAGGCTGCTAATGAGGTGATTACGTACAATAAAAAACAAATACGCAAGACCATTTGGACGGATAAAATAGCCGAGCAGCGCATCAAAATCCTCAAAACGCAGAGCGATCAAGAGGAGGCAAAACGAGTAGCCGATATAATTTTGGAGCATAAAAATCGCTACCATTTGAAGAATAAAGATTTCGCTATTTTGTACCGCACCAACTCTCAATCTCGCCCATTTGAGGAGGCTTTACGGCGGTTGAATCTGACATATCGCGTCTATGGCGGCATGTCTTTTTATCAAAGAAAAGAGGTGAAAGATGTGATTGCTTACCTGCGCTTGATAGTGAATCAGAACGATGATGAAGCATTGCGGCGCATTATTAATATTCCCCGACGAGGCATTGGCGATGCAACGGTAGAAAAAATGGGTCTGATGGCTTCTGAAAAAGGCATACCGTTGTGGCAAGTACTCCCTCAGTATGAAGGCACAGCGCGTGAAAAAAATGCGCTCAATAACTTCACTACTCTCATAAATGCCTTTATTTCAAGAGAAAAAAAGGCAAATGCGTACGAAATAGCCATTTATATTGTCAAGCAATCGGGACTTTTGGATGTCCTCAAACAGGATACTTCACTCGAAGGGTTGGGTCGTTTGGAAAACGTGAATGCCCTCATGGATGCTATCAGTGAGTTCACTGAAAATGATGAAATTGTAGATGAAATCGTGACGCCAGATAAATCACTTTCTACATATTTGCAAAATATTGCCTTAGTAACGGATGCCGATAACAGCGACCCCAATGCGGATGTTGTGACGCTCATGTCTGTCCATTCGGCGAAGGGTTTGGAGTTTAAATCGGTGATTGTGGGGGGCTTGGAAGAGGATTTATTTCCGTCTTTTATGTCGAAAGATACACCTGAGGGTATGGATGAAGAGCGCCGCTTATTTTATGTAGCCATTACGCGCGCAGAGAAATATTTGACCCTCGCATACGCTACTAGCCGCTACCGACATGGGCAGATGAAATATGCTGAGGCGAGCCGCTTTTTAGATGAAATCAACACCGAACACCTCGATGGCATGGGTACTTTGATGACAGCCAAAAGGGATACGGTTGAAAAAGCTAAAATATCAGGCAACTACAATCGGGCGACATTCAAGACGCCGGAGTTGAAGATTGACCCATCGCAATTTAAGCCCAGTCCGTCAGAATCTATCCAAGCCGGCATGACCATTTTGCATTTGAGATTTGGAGAGGGGAAAGTCGTGACTATAGAAGGGGGGAAAGACAATCCGATAGCAGCGATTCACTTTGGAGAAATAAACGAGACGAAGAAAATAGCGTTGAAATTTGCTAAGTTACAAATCATGTAATTGTTTATTGTAAATTGAGAAATTATAATTTG
>JAYTON010000125.1:0-2786 GCA_043747725.1 Saprospiraceae bacterium | reverse complement strand
GTAATAGGCTTCGTCGTTGCGGTAGTAATGCGGTAAATATGAGCCAATCATGCACAAATCCCCTGGCTTAAATTCGGAAATATTGCTGCCCACAAACCGCCTGCCCGTACTCTCTTGCATGAGCACAATTTCAAATTCGGGATGATAATGCCAAGGCGTAGCGAAGTATGGGCATTCCTGTACATACAGGTTGAAAGAGTAGTTGGGTGGTGTCGATATTTTTAGTAGCTGCGGTTTCATTGCTCATTTTTGTGTAAAAATAATGAATGTATGCCATAATTGCATCTTGTTAAGTCAAAAAAGTATTAGAAATTGCTCGGATTTCAGTATTAAGACAAGTGGATAATTCAGACATTTGTTTGGAATTGAGGCTGATTTTCCAAAATTAATTTCATTTTAATGTTATTTTAAAAAATGAACAAGACATATTTTGAAATATCACCCCCTCAGTATTTTCGGTAATAAAAGGCAAATATCATTTCAGTAGGAATAATGGATTATCTGAAGGATTCCTTCTGAAAAAATCACGGAGTGATTGAATGTGAATAACCCTCGATGAAATCGGGGGGTAATGCCAAGACAAGAGATGAAGTGCCTAACTGCGGAGCAGTTGAATATAAAAAAGTCAATTATTGGGAATTTTATGCATTTAACTGCTTCGCAGTTGTGTAACATACTCACTTTCCCCCCGATTTCATCGAGGGTTATTCATATTCAATCGCGGAGCGATTATTTCCACCAATTATTTAAATTTTCAATAAAAAACAAAGCTATTCTATGAAAAAACAAGCATTTTTCCTTCTGTTCTTACTTTCATTAACCGTTTCGGCTTCCGCTCAAAAAGAGACTTGGACTAATTTATTCAATGGCAAAGACCTCAAAGGTTGGAAACAACTCAATGGCAAAGCCAAATACACGGTCGAAAATGGTGAAATCGTCGGCACGACCGTCGCCAATACCACCAACTCATTTCTCTGTACTGAACAGGATTACGGTGATTTCATTTTTGAAGTAGATTTGAAGGTAGATGATGCGATGAATTCTGGGATTCAATTCCGCAGTTTATCGAAGCCCGATTATCAAAATAATCGCGTGCATGGCTACCAAATGGAGGTTGACCCGACTGATAGAGCTTGGTCAGGCGGCATTTATGATGAAGCGCGGCGAGATTGGCTGTACATTCCGAATATTAATCCCGAAGGTAAGAAAGCTTTTCGGATAGGTAAATGGAACAAATACCGCATCGAAGCCATCGGTAACGTCATGCGGACCTGGATCAATGACATTCCTGTGGCGTATTTAGTGGATGATATGACTGCAAAAGGATTTATCGCCTTACAAGTTCATGCTATTTATGGAACGATGAAAGAAGGGATGCATATTCGTTGGAAAAATATTAGAATTCAAACTTCTAATCTCAAACCACGTCCTTTGGACAAAACGCCTGTCATCAATTTATTGCTCAATAATTTATCGGAGCAGGAAAAAGCGCAAGGTGTGAAATTGCTTTTCAACGGTAAAGATTTTACCGGCTGGCGGGGTGTGCATCAAGATAAAATGCCGGCGGCTCATTGGGCTGTCCAAAATGGTGAAATCAATGTGAGCCCTTCGGATGGCTCTGAAACGGGTAATGATATTGTGACAAATGAGCAATATGGGGCGTTTGAATTGACTTTTGATTTCAAATTGAGTGAGGGGGCTAATTCGGGCGTGAAATATTTTGTCAATGAAGCCTTTGATTCGGGCGGTAAATCGGGCATTGGTTTAGAATATCAATGTTTGGATGATGAAAAACATCCCGATGCTAAAATGGGCGTTGTGGGCAATCGGACACTGGCAAGTTTGTACGATTTGATTCCTTCAACAAAATTGGATAAACGGTTTCAGCGCAAAATTGGTGATTGGAATCAGGGTAGGGTAGTAGTGTTGCCTAATAATATCGTGCAGCATTGGCTCAATGGTTTTAAGGTGGTTGAATATGAAAGGAAGAGCAATATTTTCAATGCTTTGGTGGCTCGGAGTAAGTATGAAAAGTACGTGGGTTTTGGGGCAGGCGATAAGGGCAATATTCTTTTGCAAGATCATGGTAATAATGTGTCGTTTAAAAATTTGAAGATTCGGGAGTTGAAGTAACACATAATATTTTTTTTGAGACACATAGGAACAGTAGGGCACATAGTTTTTTGAATTTTTTTGAATTTTACTGAGGGGTAGTGAGCGTTTTCCCCCCAAACCCCCAAGGGGGAGTCATTTGGAAGTAGTTAAAAAAATCATTCTTTTATATGCCGAATGACTTCAAATAAGTGTAAAAATGCCACTCGTTCATTTTATTCCAAATGACTCCCCCTTGGGGGTTGGGGGGAAAACATCAACAAAACCCTAATTTTCAATTTAACCAATTCTTTTTTTGAATCATTTTCAGTCATTAAAAAACGTATGAACGAGATTAAAAAATATTCACGCTTATTAATAGCTGTTGTATCAAGCCTATCTATATTCTTTTGGACATGCACATCAAGCAGAATAACTAAAGATATTGCTCAACCGCAATTGGGTTATCGCTCTGTTGAGGTATTAAAAATAGATGGTTTGCAATTCAAAGATTTGAATAAAAACCATAAATTAGATAAATACGAAGATTGGCGTTTGCCCAATGAAGACCGTATAAAAGACCTCATTGCTCAAATGACGCTTGAGGAAAAAATGGGTTTTATGCTTATCAGTACCACTCGTTTAGCGGGTGATTTTTCATTTCAACAAAATGCGCCTAAAGCAGAAATTACCAG
>JAYTON010000124.1:0-2053 GCA_043747725.1 Saprospiraceae bacterium | reverse complement strand
GAGGCTTAAATAAAGGGTGGTTTTTAAAGTCATTGTCTGATTCGTTTTTGATTTTTAAACATTATCAATTAGTCATTTTTTGTAGTTGGTTAATACTACTATCATTATAAGTTGCCTTACTACAAGGCGATTTTATTTTTTAATTTTAAACCTACCAGGCGTCCAAGTATTGTTAATTGAAAAATTAACAGTATCATTTCTAATGTCTTCAGCCCATTGTCGTCCCCTAACTATCAACTTGATGGTGTCTGAATAATATTTGAACTCAACTATAGAATCTACATCTTTAATGTTATTGACAACTTCAAAAGTGCTGTCATTGTAAACACGCCGAATTTGCATAAAATCAGAAGAAGTAGCTCCACCACCTGCTTTTGAAATATTGATATAGAAGTTCTGATTGTTCACATTATATGAACCAATACTTTTTGATTCTGAAGTGAGCAAATCGCTACAAGAGGTAAATATTGCCGACAAATAAATAACCCCTAATATTAAGGATAAGCTTCTTAATTTATTCATTTTCAAAGTTTTATAGTATTTTTTCGACTGTTAATAAAAGGGTTGGAATATAGTTGTTGACAGTTTTAAAGAATCGCGTTTGTTTCTCATATTGCTCTAAAAACAAAGATAAATGAAATCACTTATCGAAGGTATTTTTCACTAATAGTTTATGAATCATTTAAAGGTGACGCCCTCGACACCTTTAGAAAAGAAGCGAGAGTTTTAAGCCCATTTTCAGAAAATTTCTTACCTTTCTCCCATGCAATGGCGCCATAGATTTTATATTATCCTTTTCATCAACCTACTCAATTCGGGGTTTCTTCAAGCGCAAGAAGTCCCCAAAGTCCTCAATTTTACTAAAAATGATTACCGCGCTCAAAATCAGAATTGGCAAATCACTCAATCGCCTGATAATGAAATGTTCTTCGGCAATGGCGAGGGTTTGATGGCGTATGATGGAGCATTTTGGCGACTATTTCATCTGCCCAATAAGCAAATCGTGCGCTCAGTGGCGGCGGACAAACGGGGGCGCATATATGTAGGAGGGTTTGCAGAATTTGGCTATTGGGAACGCGACGCGACGGGCAATTATCAATACCACTCCCTCAGTCAAAACATCGAATTTGACCGTACTAAAAAGGAAGAGATTTGGCATATAATTCCGCATGGTGATGCCGTTTATTTTCAATCTTTTTCGACTATTTATCGCTATGATTATCGCATTGTCACCGTCATCAGCCCACCTGGCAGCATCATGTTTTTGCAAAATATTGACGGCAAATTATTGTTTCAAGGCATTGAGCAAGGACTTTTTGAATTAACTTCCGATAATAATTTTAGATTTATTGAAAAAAGCGGGTTTCTAAGAGGTAAGGTTGTGTCCACTATCTTAACCTATCAAAATGGGTTTTTGGTGGGCACTACGCAGGGCGGTATTTTTAAATATCAAGGCGGCGAATTCACAACGTGGTATGCCGAAACGCAAGCCATTTCTACTGATTTTCAACTCAATAAAGGCATTAAATTGTCCAATGGGAATTATGCTTTTGGCACTATTCTCAACGGGCTTTTTATCCTCAAACCCGATGGCAGCACCGTTTATCATATCAGTAAAGAAAATGGTTTGCAAAATAATACTATCCTCTCGCTTTTTGAAGACCACGCCCACAACCTTTGGGCAGGCTTGGATAAAGGCATTGATTTGCTCGATTTGAATACCCCTTTGACCTTTTTTCAAGATAAAAGCGGTAAAATAGGAGCTGTTTATGCGGCTGTTATGGCACATAATCGCTTGTATGTCGGCACCAATCAAGGTGTTTTTTATAAAAATGAAGGCAGTAATTTTAAATTGCTGAATGGCTTGCAAGGGCAGGTTTGGGATTTGAAAGTATTCGATAATCAACTGCTTTGTGGGCATAATTCAGGCACTTTTATCATAAAATCTGATAATTCTATTTTGAAAATATCGGACGTAACAGGCGGTTGGTGTTTGGTTAAACACCCCTCAGTATCGAATGTATTGGTGCAAGGTACATACACAGGCGTTGCC
>JAYTON010000123.1:0-4928 GCA_043747725.1 Saprospiraceae bacterium | reverse complement strand
GCGCGTTGCTCGGAAAGGCTTTTGAGTTGCTGCAAAATATCGGAATGCTCCATAGATTCAGGCAATTTGAAACCTGCTCTGGCGAATGCTTCAAACTCTGGTTGCACCCTCAAATAGGCTAAGGCGTCGTGCGTTTTGATTTTTTCATAGTCCTTGAAACCCAACTCTACGGTATTTTGCAAATGATAAAATGCCAATTCTTTTTGTTCGCAAAGGGAATACAAACACGCCAAATTCCAATGTACCGCCATGTCTTTGTTATCAATGGCAAGGGCTTTTCCAAAATCTTCTATCGCACTATCGTAGTCAAAATCTTTATATTTTTTCAAGCCGCTTTCTTTCAAAGCCTCTTTTGAAGGTGATGACATGATGGTTTTAGCGGTCTCATACTGAGGGGTCGGATTCATGCGGCGGCGTGCTTCTTCGTTGCGGCGTGGTGCTTCGGGCGCGGGCGGGGCGTAACCTTCTTGCTCGCGGCGTTTGGTATCGCGCCATTTTTCACGGTTGTATCTTTTATCAAACTCCTTATCGCTCATGCTGAGCAGCATAAGAAAATTGATAAAACCAATAATCGCCGATACAGGTGCCAAGCCACCAGAGAACGTAAAAATGACGGACATAATGCCTAATCCCGTCCTACCCAAATAGAAAAAGTGCATGCCGAACACACCACCAAAAAGGGCTAAAAGAGCTGCTGTTGTCCTACTTCTTGTTTCCATATATACTGAAAAGTTGATTTTAAAATGAACCACTCAAGATATGCCTATTTTTAAAATCGGACTATCTCTTGCTTTATTTTTTCTAAAATATAACACCTTTAAGATAGGAATAATCAATGCGGGGTTACGTATTTTCGACCAAATAAAAATGCACAACCGATTGGATAGTTCAATAAAACGACTAAATTTTTAAAACGCATCGTCTTTTTCATAAAAAATGGCGAACTTTGCAGCGTTATTAATTAGGAATTGACAATTAGGAATTAGGAATGAATAATTAGAAGTTAGATTTTAGACAATTGAAAAAATGAAAAAAAGTAGTCCAATAAAAAAAGATTCCTCGCACAGAGGTAAAAGCAAAAACACAACGTCTTTCAAGGCTGAACGCCCTGTTTTTAAGCCGAAAATAGATAAAATATTAGAAGACGATGAGGATATGCGCCTCAATAAATATGTAGCTCTTTGTGGTGTTTCCTCGCGGCGTGGCGCAGCGGAATTAATAAAACAAGGCGTGGTGTATGTTAATGGCGTCGCTACTACTGAAATAGGATACCGAATTTCCCCAAAAGACGTTATTACATATAAAGGCAATGTGCTTGAATTGGTATCAAAAAAAATATACATTTTGATGAATAAGCCGAAAGATACCATCACCACCGTCAGCGATGAGCGCGGGCGCAAAACGGTTTTGGATATTATCAGCAGAACTATTAAAGAACGAATTTATCCTGTTGGAAGACTTGACCGCGATACCACGGGGCTTTTACTGCTGACAAATGATGGTGAATTGGCTCAAAAACTATCGCATCCAAGCTTTAAAGTTAAAAAATTGTATCACGCTGTGCTGAATAGAGCTTTGACGAAAAACGATTTGGATAAAATTCGTGAAGGTTTGATGCTGGAAGACGGCAAGGCGGAAGTGGATGCCATCAATCATTTGGAAGGCGAAGCTAAAGACCAAGTGATGATAGAAATTCATATTGGTAAAAACCGAATCGTTCGCCGCATCTTTGAACAACTCGGCTATCAAGTAGAAAAACTCGACCGTGTTTTTTACGGTGGCTTGACTAAAAAGGATTTGCCTCGCAGCGGCTACCGTTCGCTCACGCAGCAGGAAGTGATTATGCTGAAACATTTTGCTGGACAATAAATAGTTATTAATTATTGGTTATTAGTTATTGGTTTTGTTTCTAAAATATTGATTATCAATTGATTATAAAAAATTTATTTTACATTGATGAAACACTTGTTTTATTTTTTATTACTCACTGTTTTTACGTCGTTCACTGACCCAACCGTTCCAAAAAAGCCATTTCCCAATTATCCAAAAGGATATTTCCAATCGCCGGTAGCGCATACGATTGAGTTGGCGGGTACGTTTGGCGAGTTGAGAGCCAATCATTTTCATTCAGGTATTGACATTTCTCCAGGATTTAGATTGAGTAATGAGCCGATTTACGCCGCAGCCGAAGGGTATGTGAGCCGTATTCAAGTGCAAGCAGGTGGATACGGGCAAGCCTTGTACATTACGCACCCGAATGGCTACACGACCGTATATGGGCATCTCGAAAAATTGTCGTTTTCGATTGATTCATTTTTGAAAAGAAAGCAATATGCGTCGGAAAGTTTTGAGCAAAACTTGATTTTACAACCCCAAGACCTGCCCATACTGAGGGGGCAGGAAATTGCTTTAATGGGTAATCGAGGACATTCTTCGGGGCAACATTTGCATTTTGAAATCAGAGAAACGAAGACCGATGAACCCATTAATCCACTCCTTTTCGGCATCAGTGTGTCGGATAATATTGCACCGACTATCAATGCTTTGAAGGTGTATTTATTGAATGATAAAAAAGAAATTGTTGACACCAAAATATTGGATGTAGTGCGGAGAGGTAAGGACTATGTCATTATTGGTGATACCGTTTTTGTGGCGTCGAATCAAGTGGCTTTTGCTTTGAAAACTTATGACAAGCAGGATGGTAAAAGTGGCAATAATGGTATTTATAGTATTGAAATGAAGCAAAATGACAGTCTTTTATTTCAATTTAAAACAGAAAGATTCGGTTTGAATGAAACCCGTTATTTGAATGCCCACTTGGATTATCAAGCCGAATTGAGCCGTCAAGGTTTTTTTAACCGCACTTTTTTATTGCCCGGTAATCAACTTTCTATGTATGATAATGTGGTGAACAATGGCATCATCACCATGAATAACGATGTTAAAAAAATAACTTTAAAATCAACCGATGCAGCAGGCAACACTACGACTTTACAGTTTTATTTAAAAAATAAAAATTTTATAATCAATTCAAAACCAAAGAGTTACAACTATTTTCTCCCTTTTGATGAACCAAGTATCATCAATACTGAGGGAGCTAAGTTTTTCTTTTCAAAAGGCAGTTTTTATGAAAACGTTTACCTCAATTTTGCTCAAACGACTGAGGGAGGTAACTACGGCACTTATTCACCCACTTACCATGTACATGATGCCCTAACGCCCTTACACTATCTCATGACAGTGTCTATTAAACCCGTGGCGTTACCAGATTCGTTGCGAAAAAAAGCATTCATTGCCTTCTGTCCACGCGGGGAGACGAGCATTTATAACTGTGGTGGCGGGTGGAGCGATGAAGGATATTTAGTAGGTAAAAATAATAGATTCGGTCGTTACTGCATTATGACTGATATAACGCCGCCTAAAATTACGCCCATTCTCTTTCAATATAATATGAGAAAAGCGCGCAAAATGTCTTTTAGAATACGCGATAATATCGAAACGGTAGGCGGTGGCGAAGGCTTAAAATACCGGGCAGAAGTAGATGGTGCTTGGATTTTGATGGAGTTTGATGGTAAAAGTGATGTCCTTTATCATCAATTTGATGATATTATGGATAAAAGCCAGCCCGAAATCTTAGGAGCAGAGCATATTTTCCGGCTTGAGGTAACGGATAATAGGGGCAACAGCAGCGTGCTGGAAGGAAAGTTCAAAAGATAAATAGACAACATTGACCAACAAAATACGTTTAACGATTTTCGACAATCGGTTGAATACCCCCTCAGTATTTAGCACATTTCCAATAAAAAAGCTCTATTTTTGCAATAAAAATCAATAATCCAATAAAAATTTAGATAAAATTGAACAATGAAAAAAATATACGTTTTAATCTCATGCCTACTATTCACGTCGCTTGCTTTTGCTCAAGCGGTTCAAAATAACCCGAAGAAATCAAAAGGCAAAACAACGTCTTCAAAAGAATCCGCAAAACCCGGCAAAACAGATAATATGGTGACCTTGAAAGGCATGCTTGAAAACTGTTCGACGCAGGATTCCTTTTTGCTCTATCAAAGTTTCGGCTATTTCAAAGAGCCGATTATGACTGTTCATCCCGATGCAGAAGGCAATTTTGTCTTTAAATTGCCACCAACCAAATCACCTGAGTTTTATTTTGTCGGCTTAAATACGGATGCTGATAAATTGAAGCCTGTGATAGTGACCAATGAGCATGAAATAACACTCAATGGACCTTGTTATAATATGACCATGACCTCGGCTAAAGGGTCAAAAATCAATGAAGATTATGATGCGGCGCGTCGTAGAATGGGTGCATTGAAAATCGAAATGAATCAAACAACTGAAAAATATCAGACTAACTACAATGACCTCAAGTTACGGGCTTTATTAGAAGGCGATATACTTAAAATTGATAAAAAGAAGCTTGCTTTGTTGGATTCTTTAAAGAAAGCAAACCCTTTTATTGCTAAAATCATTGCTTTAGATACTTACACAAGTTTTCAAGAAAGCCCTAAAAAAGCGAATTTTAAAGATGAAATAGACTATTTTGCTACACAATATTTTCAATATGTTGATTGGAAAGACGCTGAATACAATAATATTCCTTTCATTTATGAAATGTTTCGCAGCTATGCGCAAGTCATTCTTTTACCTCAATTGGACTTGACTAAAGCGCAACAAAAAGCCTATTGCGAAAACCTGCTGAAAGCCATTCCTGCCAAATCCTTGGCTTATAAATATGCCGTCTGCGGCTTGTTTAGTATGATGATTGAAAAGCAAAATCCGCTTTTGATTGATTTTAGTGAAAATTATATTCAAGAGTTTCCGAAAGATAATCCTGAATATAAGCGCATTTTGTACATGATAATGAATCAGATGAAGTCGATGATGGTGGATGTGCCAGCTCCTGAAAT
>JAYTON010000122.1:0-8259 GCA_043747725.1 Saprospiraceae bacterium | reverse complement strand
AAAAATATACTGAATGGGTACTATTCGCCACATATCTCCAATGTCATCACTCCTTAATTTTTAAATAACAATACAAAGCCCATGCATGAGGATGACAGCAATAGCCTTGAAAAACATTATCTCTGCTTTCTACATACATTATAAATGAACAATGTTATTTTAAACATGGATTATTTTATCTTTGGTCGAAATGCCTATATCTCAGTTTGAAAGTTGCTCCAACGTCAAGGTCAAAGTAACTGATAATACTGAGGGGTCGTTTTTCAAAACTTGCCTAACATCAAAAAATAAAACATCATGCAAAAAAGCAGAGGATTTGAAGGAGAACTTATTATCGAAATACCTAAAGTGGCAATAGCCAAATGTGAAGAATTGCCTTTGACGCGAACACTTTTTATTGCCCGAATGGGGTTTTATCCGAAGGCACGGCATCATTATTATCAGCGTCCTATGGGAATTTCACAGATTATTTTGCTTTATTGCACGAACGGTAAAGGGTGGATACAATTCCATAATGAGCGTTTGAATATACAAGCAGGAGAAGTTTTTGTTATTCCTAAAGACATGCCTCATACCTACGGAGCAGATACCGAAAACCCGTGGACTATCTATTGGTTTCATTTTTTAGGCACTCACTGTGAGGACGCTGTTAGTGCTATTATGGACAAAAACGATGGTTATAAGCCTGTTCAGGTCGGTTTTTCAGAGGAACGCAATGCCATATTTAAACAAATAGCCAACACTTTTTTAAAAGGGTACAGTGTTTCAAATCTCTTATTTGCTAATTTATCCTTGCCTTATTATCTATCGTCATTTATTACGCCCGAATATTTTCAAAAAGATAAAATCATTACCCCCCTCAGTACAACTGACCTCGCCATTCATTTTATGCAACAAAACCTTTCTAATACAGTCACTTTAGAACATATTGCTCAATCAGCGCATCTTTCCGTATCGTTTTTTTCGAGAAAATTTAAACAAGACACAGGCTATGCCCCTATCGAGTATTTCAATCACCTGCGTATTCAGAAAGCCTGCCAGTTACTGCATTTTAGCGATCTTCGTATCAATGAGGTAGCTTTGAAAATCGGTATTGAAGACCCTTTCTATTTTTCTCGATTATTTAAACAACAAATGGGCGTTTCGCCAGTGAAATATCGAAAAAAGGAAGAATTATAGAATTCCATGATTTTTGCTATCATATAAAAGTTTTTTGATATTTTCACTGTGGCGTTTTATATAATCTTCTAAGGCATGATCAAGTAAAGTTGAAACACTTTTCACTTGTTTTGCTCGCTTGATAGACATAAAAACCTCGTATAAATCTTTTCGGATCACTACTTTTGCATTTTGAGTGTTCTTGACGGTTTCATCAATTCCGTCTAAAAATAACTCTTTTTTAATGCGCTCTGCCCGTTGCGGCGTCTCCTTTTCGGCTTCAATCGAAGGGTCACTTTCCGCTACAATTTGTGTGATTTTTCCACCTTTTTTTTGAATAATAGTGGCTTTTACGGTAGCATCCGCTTTTTTTTCTACATTTTTTTTCTTGGGTTCTTCAGCTTGTATATCAGGTTGAAGAATATTTAATAAATCATTTACTAAACTATTAGCATCATTATTCATGGCTTTTAAATTTTATATTTGTTAATAATTAGGTCAAATACTTTTCCTACAATAGATATTTGTTCGTCCGTAATCCCCAAAGTGCTCAGTCTTTTGACAGCCGCTCTATCGCTGATGGGCTTCGTAATGATGCCGAATTTTGATAATTCTGCATGAACTTGCTCTTTTAATTCATAATTCATATTTTTAATCCTGTTAGGAATAAACACAATGTGCTTTGACTCATCCAATTTTTTTATAACATTCGCAAATGTGCTGGTACTAATGAAAGAACGCATATCATAATCAAACGGACACAGTATTAAATCTGCATTTTTCAATACAGGCACAAGATACGGATCATCTAATTTGCCGGGCAAATCTATCACGACGTTGATGTCAGTGTTCTTTAATTTTTGAGCAATTTTAGGGTAGTCGCTCAGCTTTGTATAAATGATTTCATAAGGCTTTGGGGGCAAATTAACATCGCCTATTTCAAGCTCTTTACTGCGCGTAGAAGTAATAGATTGCTGAATATCCATCTCGATCACAATCACTTTTTTACCCATTGCTGCCAAATAATTGGCAAAGAGAATAGATAAAGAGGTCTTTCCGACACCCCCTTTTTGATTTCCAAAAATAATTTCCATGTCTTTTTTTTAAATTAATCAAAGATTATTAATAACTTTTCATACTTTAATTACAATGCCGCGTACTTTAAAAAGTCTTTTGGCTCTTATTTTTAAGTCGTTCCTTATCTTATTAATTTGAATTTATCCCAAAAAATTTGGAGCAATTACCCTACTCTACTATTAAACTCCGTGTGTAAATTAAAATTAGAAACTAAAAATAGGCATCTATTTTTAGCTTCTGAGAAACTTAAAGTTATTTCATTAACTTTATTTCAGAATTCTGATAAAAACTCTTAGAATAAAGGAAATATTAGCCTATCAAAATCCTTCCCTACTGACTAAAATATATTTATTGAAAACTTCTTAGTTTTTGGCTTTTATAAAAAAACGTAATTACGTTTTTTTATAAAAGCCAAAAATAGTAATTTCTTTTTTATAAAAAAATTATTTTACTTATTTACGTAAAATATTAAAAAAAATTTAAAGTATTTAATTTAAAAAATAATTATACATTAAATAAAAAAATAAAAAACGTAATTATGCAAATAATAATTTATTTAAAACAGTAAATAATAATTTAAGTATTAAAACAATTAATAAAATACACTTTTACGTTTTTACGTAAAAGTGTATTTACGTATCCACGTAAAATATTAGAAAACATAATTTTGAGAACTGTGCTTCCCCCGTCAGTATCTATCAGGATATTAATCACTAATGTTATAAAATAGCACCGCTGGCGCAGTTCTACAACATCAATTGGTAACTAATTTTCTATTTTATTTAAATAAAAATGTTATTCACTTTAAAAGTTTTTAATTTTATTTACTTTATTTTTTAGTTTTGTAGCCTTGTAATCAATTGAATATCAATTGATTACAAGGTGAAAAGGGGGCAAAATTTGGGAGAAAAGGGGACTAATTTTGGGAGAAAACAGGACGAGATTTGGGTGGAAGGGGGACAGGATTGAGGTAAAAAGGGGACAGGATTTGGGTTATGCTTTAACTCTAAAAGGGGACAAATTTTGGGTAGATTTGTGGACTAATAATTCCAAATTTGTTGAAATTTCAATAAAAATTATATATGAATGTATGGCTAAACCCTATTTTTGACATAGCTATAGGTATTCAAGTATTAAAAGGGGACAAGATTTGGGTTATAATTCTATCCTAAAAGGGGGCAAGACTTGGGGTCGCTTATAATAAAATAGCTTTATTTCATTAATTATTCGTTTATCTTTTACAAACCTTATAGTTTTGTAAAAGATTGATTATCAATACTTTATAATAAAGAATACCCCTCAGTACTTTAGCACTTTATGGTGTGGACTTACTTACTTTTTCCGATAATAAACTAATAAAATATCAATTTTGACAGATATATAGCTCACAATTAAAAACTCTAAAGGGGGCAAGATTTGGGTTATTATTTAAAACTCTAAAAGGGGACAAGATTTGGGCAGATTTATAATGAAATGGCTTTATTTTATTACTTTTTGTAATGGTAAATTAATAAAATAATGTTTAAGAGGGCTATTGTGATATGAAGTAATGGGGAATTAGGCATTAAAAAGGGACAAGGTTTGGGTAATAAAAAGAACATTATGTTTTTTCAGTGCTTAAAGGGGGCAGAATTTGGGTTATTTTACATTTTTTTTGAAAAAAGGGGGCAAAAATTTTGTCTTGCCCCTTTTACTTTTTAAAATTGTCCTGTTTTTAAATTATGGAATAGATGAAAACAGAGAATATAGAAAAAGTAGCTCGATTAGATAATGCCTTTATCTTGAATGCTCAATATCGCATGACAGCGAAAGAGCAAAAAATTCTCTATTTTTTGGTATCACATCTAAATCCTAAGAATGATACAGAATTCAATACAGTGACCGTACCGCTTCGAGAAATAGAAGATACCCTTAATAAAGAAGGTACAAAATGGGGTAGTCTTTACGAAGAAATTAACCGTATTTGTGAGAGTATGATTGGTAAAACTATTAGTTTTCCAAGTAATTTTATCATCGAAGGCAAACCCTTAAAAGGTTTTATAAATTGGTTTCAATCCATAATGCCTGTTATGAATGAATATAAACAGGTATGTATTGAATTTTCATTCTCACCGAAGATGAAACCTTTTCTTTTACAACTCACTCAATATGTGCGTATAGGTGTTTTGGAAGTGGCACAGATGCAAAATGCTCATGCTATTCGTATGTTCTCTATATTCAAATCTGAAAAAGACAGGTCTTTTGCCAACGATAGTATCATGTTAGAATACTCTTTGGAGGAACTTAAAGCCATATTGGGTATATCCGATAAATATAATTCGGGCGATTTAAAGGATTTTCGCAATCGAGTATTGAATAAAATAAGAGATGAAATCAATGTCAATAGTAACTCAATGTATGTGAAATACGACTATCTGAAAAAAAGCCGTAAAGTAACCGGTGTAGTATTTACCATTTTTAGTAAAAAAACAAATACTCAATTATTACCTACCCATAAAGAAGAAAACAAAAAAGCAGGCCATAAAGACCCTAAATCTAAGAAAAAATTATCTCAAACTGACATCTCAGAACTTTCAAGAGCAAAATTGATGGCTTTTGAGATGCTCTCTCAATATGGTATATATGAAGGTATTATTTTAAAACAAATCTTGCCGACTATAAAAGGCAGCGAAATAATCGGTTATGAAGATATATTCGCCCAACAAGCCTTGAAATACTTTGACAATAATGCTACTCATGCCCACAGCCCTGAGCAAAAAGCCGCGACTTTTGTCAATTGGTGGCTTGAACACAAGGTTTTTGAAAATGGGGCTACGTGGGCTATCTTGCTGGAAGCGGTGTTGGCATATAAAAAGAAAATTCAAAAAGATAATCCTCAAGCTTTTGACAATCGGATTTTGGCAGCTACCATGAGCAATAGTGCTTTTGAGAAAGCAGTAATAGGAAAATAATAATTGAGATGTAAGACCTTACATTATTATAAATCACTCAGGTTTTATATTAGTTGAATGGCAAAAGATAAACTAAGTAGTTGACGTTAAATAATCGACAATAATTACCTTTGAGGTATGTTATATGTATTGCTGCTTCCAGAGGAAGAAAAACAGACCTTGCAAGAAGGTCACCGCAACGGTAAGAAAAAATGGTTTCGCGACCGTTGCCAAAGTATTCTATTGAGTTCAGAAGGATTCGAGGTAAAGGAATTATCTCGGATTTATAAAATTCGCACTCGCACAATTTATACATGGATTCATTGCTATGAATCTGCTGGCATCTTAGGTTTAAAAATAGTATCAGGTCGTGGATTAAAAGCTCAACTGAATACCATAGATATAGAACAAGAGGCAACGATTAAAGCAGAAATTGGGCTCAATCCTCAAAATTTACGAGACGTAGCGACTATTTTGAGTGAAAAATTTGGTTTTGCCATTACCAAATCAATGCTCAAAAAGTATATTAAAAAAAACTAAAGTACACATGGCACCGCCTACGAAAGTGGCTTAAACCACTCCAAGATGAAGTAGAATATGCGCGGCTGGCGGCTGAACTTGAAATACTTTTACAATTAGAAGACCAAAAGTATCTCAAAGTGTATTTCGGAGATAAAAGCGGCTTTTGCTTAGACCCCTCAGTACCTTATGGTTGGCAGCCTTGTGGACAATATACGGCTATTGTCCCTCAAAAAAGCCAAAGGCGCAATATATTTGGGCTCTTTACTCGCCATAATGACTTTGAAGCATACGATACTTTTGGGTCAATGAATGCTGAGCTTTTAGCTGCCTACATTGATGATTTTAGCACCACAATCACTCAAAAAACGGTCATTGTGTTGGATAATGCCCCTTTTCACCCTGCTCAAATTATTCAAATTATTCAAATTATTCAAATTATTCAAGATAAAATGGTACAATGGCGCAAAAAAGACTTATATATCTGATTTTTGCCTAAATATAGTCCGCATTTGAATCGAATTGAAACTTTATGGCGCAAAATCAAATATGAATGGCTAAAACCTCATAACTATTTGTCTTGGAAGACGCTCAATAACGCTTTAGATGATATTTTCATTAATATCGGTTCTAAATACTCTATTCAGTTTGAGTAATTCCGTGTCGATTATTTAACTTTAACTACTTAATTAGTTTGAGAGAAATAATTCACCCATTGGTTTTAATTTAGGATTGAGCGGTAATACCCCTTGTCAAGACCTTGTAGATGCCTATGAAATAAAAGTCAACGCCACTACATCCGCTAAATTTGATTGGAACAATCCTGCTCATGCCTCTAAACCTTACCTGAATCGGGCTCCCCGTTTAGAGTTTACTGTTATTAGAAATGATACCACTTTTGGTACACCCGCAAGGAAAGTTCAACTTCATACAGGGGGATTGGATGCTAAACCGATTGTAAATGCTTCTAAAACAGGCTATTATCTTAGAAAATATCAGATTGAAAGTTTGAATCTACTCAATGGCAACACGGACATAGTTGGATTATTATACGCTATCCTGAAATTTATTTAAATTATGCAGAAGCACTGAACGAATGGCGTCCTAACAATGCTGACATCAAAAAGTATTATGATATTGTAAGAGCCAGAACAGGCGTCGCCATGCCGCCATTAGTTGCCGGTTTGTCACAAGCCGAAGTAAGAGAGAAAATTCGCAATGAAAGAAGAGTAGAGTTTGCGTTTGAAGACCATCGTGCTTGGGATGTCCGCAGGTGGATGATTGCACCCACTGTTTTAGGCAGTCCTTTAAGAGGAGTAGATATTACTAAAAATGCAGATAATACATTTACCTACAAACCTATTTAATATAGAAAATAGAGTATTCACGCCTAAAATGTATTTGTACCCTATCCCACAAACAGATATCAATATCGGGAAAGGATTGGTTCAGAATCCGCTTTGGTAGGAAGGATTTTTATCAATATTTACAGTGAAATACTGAGGGGGTATTAAGTATCGAGCCTTCCGAAGGTAAAGGTGGCGATATAGTTACTACAGAATCATATAGTTCTTTTGAGTTGAACATTGATTTCAAGCTTGTGAACGGGGGAAATAGTGGCATTAAATATTTTATTGACCTTAATTGACCCCGTTCCAGCTTGGGTTTAGAATATTAATTGCTGGACGATGATAAACATGCCGAAAAGCATTCCGCCGCCTAATTGCCTTGATAAATATAAAAATTTAACTAATTTTGGGATAGGGAAGAAGCAGTGTGTTTTACCACAAAATCATGGCGATCAAGCATTCTTCAAGAACATTAAAATCAGACAATTGTAAATAAAAATCATGATTTTTTTAATGAAAAAAATAATTGTAATTGGTAGTGCCAATACCGATATGGTGGTCAAAGCGGATAAATTACCATTGCCCGGAGAGACTGTCATGGGCGGTATATTTTTTATGAATGCAGGTGGAAAAGGGGCAAATCAAGCCGTAGCCGCTGCCAGATTGGGCGGCGAAGTGATTTTTGTTGCCAAAGTCGGCAATGATATTTTTGGCAAACAGACTATCAGTGGTTTACATAAAGAAGGTGTGGAGACTACTTACGTTTTTGAAGATAAAAATGCCCCTTCCGGTACGGCTTTAATAACGGTTAATAATGAAGGAGAAAATTGTATCGTCGTTGCCCCGGGTGCTAATGCCAACTTGCTGCCGAAGGATATTGGAGCTGTAGGCGTCATGAACGAAGCCGAAATCATACTGGTGCAATTAGAAATTCCGATGGAAACTATTGCTTTTATTATCAATAAAGCTAAGGCAAACGGTCAAAAAGTCATTTTAAACCCTGCTCCTGCACAGCCTTTAGACAATGAATTATTAGACGGTTTGTTTTTAATAACGCCTAATGAGACTGAAGCTACTTTGCTAACCGGTATAAATGTGCATGATAAAACCACCGCAGCACAAGCCGCTGATTTTTTACAAAAAAAGGGTGTTCAAAATGTCGTGATTACTTTAGGAAAACAAGGCGCGTATCTGCAAACGCATACTTTAAAAATACTCGTTGATGC
>JAYTON010000121.1:0-6667 GCA_043747725.1 Saprospiraceae bacterium | reverse complement strand
TGAAACCAACCTTTTTTTATAAGATAAAGCCCAAAGTAGCTCTGGCTTTGGGCTTTATCTCACTTTTTATTACCTTTACAGTTAAAATAGGCTGAATATGGATTCAATAATGATAGGTCGTAAAAATGAGTTAGCCACATTGAATGGTTTGCTTAATGGCAATAGGTCTGAGTTTGTAGCGATTTATGGGCGGCGGCGTGTGGGTAAAACCTACTTGATTCGGACGGCTTTTGAGAATAATTTCACCTTTCAAGTCACAGGCTTAGCCAATGCCACGACTGCCCAACAAATCACGAATTTTCATGTGGCTTTACAAAAATTTAATCCTTCGGCAAACACGACTATGCCAACCAATTGGTTTTATGCTTTTCAGGAATTGATAGCTTACTTAGAAAACCAACCATTAGGTAAAAAAGTCGTTTTTATTGATGAATTGCCTTGGTTTGGTACAAATAGTTCGGGTTTTATACAAGCCATAGAGCATTTTTGGAACAGTTGGGCGTCTGCACGACAAGATGTTTTACTTATCACTTGTGGTTCGGCAGCGTCTTGGATGATTAATAAATTGCTGAATAATAAAGGCGGATTGCACAACCGCGTGACGAAACGCTTTAAAATTATCCCTTTCACCTTGAGCGAATGTGAGCAATTTTTAAAAGCTAAAAATGCCGTTTTTGAGCGTTATCAAATCATCGAATTATATATGGTTCTTGGAGGCATTCCTTTTTATTGGGATGAAGTGGCAACTCATTTAAGCCCTGCTCAAAACATTGAAAATATCTGTTTTACTGAAAATGGTTTGCTAAGAACAGAATTTGATAATCTTTTTAGTTCATTATTCAGTCATTCGGAAAGGCATTTAGGGGTTGTCAATGCCTTGGCTCAAAAAGCAAAAGGATTAACCAGAAATGAACTCATTGAAGCAACAGGAAAAACCAATAGTGGTCATTTGACAACCTTATTAAAAGAATTAGAAGAGAGTGGTTTTATTCGAAAATATGCGCCTTTTGGTAAAAAAACAAAGTCAAGTTTATACCAACTGATTGATTTTTATACGCTTTTTTACCTGCGTTTTATTAAAGATACGCCGCTTTTTGATGAAAATAATTGGATCAATGCTCTTGATAATCCCAAATATAGGGCATGGAGTGGCTATGCTTTCGAGCAGGTTTGTTTGAGCCATACAGCTTGTATTAAAAAAGCATTGGGTATCAGTGGGATTCAAACAATGACTTCTTCGTGGCGGTCAAGTTCTACAGAAACAGGTGCTCAAATTGATTTGGTCATAGATAGACGAGATAAAATTGTCAATTTATTTGAAATAAAATTTTCGATTAATGTTTTTTAGATTGAGAAAAAATATGCAGAGGAAGTACGCCGTAAAATAAGCGCATTTAAAGAAGAGACAGGTACTCGAAAATCCGTTTTTCTCACTTTTATTACAACATTTGGCTTAAAAAGCAATCAATATTCTATGGGTTTGGTTCAAAATGATTTGACAATGGATAGTTTATTTGAATAAATATGCAAGTTAATGCATGAATATACCCCCTCAGTATTTGAACACTTTTCACCATCAAAACCCCATCAAATACCTCGATAAATCATCATCCACCGTCAAATCCAACCGCTTTTTCAAACGATAACGGCTCTTTTCAATGCCCGTAATAGAGATATTCAGCAGCGTTGCCATTTCTCGATTGCTCATATTAAGGCGCGTTAAAGCACACATGCGGAGGTCATTTTGAGTGAGATTAGGGTGTTTGGTTTGCAGTTCATGGATAAAATTTTGATGGGTATGATTGAAATACAAGAGAAATTGATCCCAACTTTCTTTGTTTTCTATTTCTGATTCTAATGTCCGCGTCAGACCTTTTAATGACTTCAAACGCTCTGTTTCGCTCGCCGTTTTAATACTTTCTAAATCGTCTTTGATGCCTAATAGTAATTCATTTTTATGCGCCATTTGCACGGCTTTTGACATCAATTCGTTGTTTTTAGTGTCTATTTCAGTGGCTAATTTGTCATTTTGTAGGCTTAATATATTTTGTTCTGATTCTAATTGCTGATTTTTCAAGCTTAAAATCTCTTGTTCCGATTCTAAAACGCGTTGTTTTAAAAGCGTTTCTCGCCGTTGCACATAAATGCGAAAAGCTAAAACGCTGATGCCAGCCGCTATTAAAAGCATGAGAAATTTAAACCAAATCGTTTTCCAAAAAGGCGGTGCAATAACAATTTTTAGAGTGGCTTCATTGTCCGACCAATCGCCACTGCTATTAGTGCCACGCACTCGAAAGGTATAAGTGCCAGCATCGAGATTTGTATAAGTGACAAGCCTTTGTTCGGCAGGGTTAAAATGCCAGTCGTCATCGAAGCCTTCCATTTTGAAGGCATATTGGTTGCGCGAAGATTCGGTAAAATCCAAAGCCGCAAATTCAATTGAAAATGCATTATCTATGTAGGATAAATTAATCTGCTGAGCATCATTCAAATCGCCTTCAAAAATAATACGCCCGTCTAAATTGCCATTGATAATGGATACATCGAAGACTTTAAAATCAGTTAGAACAAGGCGTGGTTTTATGGTATTCGGGAGCATTAATTCAGGTTTTATGATATTTAAACCATTGATACCGCCGAACAACATTTCGCCTGCCGCCGTTCTTAAAATTGCCGATTGATTAAATTGATTGCTCCGCCCATCGAGTGTTTTGTTGAATTTGAAATTTTGAAAACTGTCTCTATCGGTATCAAAACGAGAGATGCCTTCAAAAGCACTCAACCACAATTGCCCTTTAAAATCCTCAGAAATACCCATAATAGCATCCGAAATTAAGCCATTGCGCGTAGTAAAATGCTTGAATTTGCCTTCGCCGAGCCATAAATTCAGACCGCCGCCTTCCGTACCAATCCACAAACGCCCCCGACTATCTTCAAAAATTGAACGGATATAATCGTTGCTAATACTGAGGGGGTCATTTATTTTAAATTGAAAACGCGTAAAATTATTTTTATCTCGATTATAAAGATTCAAGCCGCTGTGCTCTGTGCCTATCCAAACATTATTTTTTCTATCAACATAAACAACCATAATACCATCGTGGCTCAGGCTTGAAGAGTCATTGTTGCGGCTATTAAAATGTTTAAATTGTTCTGTTTTTGGATTAAATAAATTGACGCCATTGCCGACAGTGCCGACCCATAATTGCCCCGACGAATCCGAAGCGATAGACCATACACTATTGTTGCTAATACTGAGGGGGTCGCTCGGATTGCTTAAATAATGCTTAAATGTTCTATTTTCACGGTTATATAAAGCTAAACCGCCATTAAAATAGCCCAACCAAAGGCGTTTTTGCTGATCTTCAAAAATAGTTTTGACAACCGAAGTTTGGATTTTATTGGGATTATTGATGAATGAAAAACTGTTATTTTTTCTATTAAAAAGATTCAAACCGCCGCCATCCGTACCAATAAAAATAGACCCCTCAGTCGTTTGGCAAAGCCCTAACACGGAGCGATTATTCAGCTCATTAGTGCGATTGCCTGTATAAGAAAAATATTCAAAACGCATTTGATGCGCTTTATAACTGTTGACTCCGCCGTTAAATGTTGCCACCCAAATATTTTGAGCAATATCCACGCAGACATCATACAAGGCATTTGTATTCAAACTACCACCGCTTTTATTCTCACTTTTATAAGCACTAAAAGTATTCGTTTCAGTATTCAAAATATTTAACCCCCCCCCGTCAGTAGCGATGAGTAATTCATTGTTTTTATATAAAGCCAAGCTCATAACGGCATTAGAATTCAAACCCTTGACATCGGTTTGCATCCCAAAATGTTGAATAATATTGGTTGTTAAATTGAGTTGATACAAGCCCGTTCCGTCCGAGCCAATCCATAAATTGTCTTTTTCATCCAATAAAAGCGTTTTTTGATAGCCGTTAAAATTAGGAATATCGGCGTAGCGTTGCTTAAAACTATTGGTTTCAGGCTCAAAATAATTAATGCCTTCGCCCGAAGTTGCCACCCAAATTCGACCGCTTTTATCTTGAGCGAATGCAAAAACAGCGTTGTTACTCAGTTGGCTATTTTCATGATTAAGATGCTGCGTTTTATGGGTTTGAGGATCATAAATAAGTAAGCCATCATCCAAAGTTCCTATCCAAATTTTACCATTATTGTCTTCAAAAAAGGTTTGAATCCGTTTACCAATCAATGCTTTAAAAGTCGTTGTATCCGTTAAATACTGAAATTTACCCGTCGAAACATCCCTTTTACAGAGGTCACCCGAATGTGTTCCGACCCATAAATTCCCTTTTTTATCTTCCAATAAAGCATGAATGGATTTGTCTAAAAACCCTGATGAACCCGCTTGAGTCTGACCAAATAGCCGATAGACATACCCATCGTAGCGCATCAAACCGCGCTGAGTCCCGAACCACATAAAGCCTTTTCTATCTTGCAAAATACGATAAACCGTTTGATGAGGCAAGCCATTATTGGCAGTGATTGGCTCAAAATAATAAGGTTTTTGAGCAAAATGCACATATTGTAAGAGGCAAATAAAGAAGAGTAAAATATATTTTAAAATAGTCATGTTATTCTTTTAGCCATTTGAAAAGACAAAGTAATATAATCATTCTCAGATTGTTAAAACTACATGGTTATCTCATGTTAAAACTGAGCAAAACTACCCAATGTACTGCCTGTTTTAGAATTCTTGCTTATATTTGTGATTTGAAAAAAAATAGATTTTTAAATGTCTGATACTGAGGGGGTGTTACACCTTAATTTATAACTACTTGAAAATGAATTAGTTATGTTGATTTTTTTAACATAACGTCAATTATTTTTAGAATTTTTATCAACCTCGATACAATCCTATTAAATCTTTCACAATCCTACCAATCCTGATTCAAATAAAAAAAATCCTACATCATGAAAGGCTCAAAGTACGCCACCACCCATTATCACCAATATCTGCAATTGGATAAAATCCTCCAAGCGCAAGAGCCACGCAGCGCGATAAGTGGCAAGCCCGCACACGATGAAATGCTTTTTATAGTCATTCATCAGGCGTATGAATTGTGGTTTAAGCAAGTGATTCATGAATTGCAGTCTGTGATTGAAGTCATGCAGCAGGAATATGTGGACGAGCGTGCACTGAACGTAGTGGTCGCTCGGTTGAATCGGCTGATTGTGATTATGGAGTTATTGATTCAGCAAATTAGGGTTTTGGAGACCATGTCGCCTTTGGATTTCCTTGATTTTAGAGATTATTTGTTTCCAGCGTCGGGATTTCAAAGTTTTCAATTTCGTTTAATCGAAACTATGTTGGGTTTGAAAACGGCACAACGAGTCACTTACAATGGTCAACCTTATCATCATGCTCTCGAACCGCAGCAACAAGAAGAAATGCTGCGCCTTGAAAAACAGCCTTCGCTCTTGGATTTAGTCGGGCATTGGCTTGAAAGAATACCGTTTATTGAATTTAAAGAGTTTAAATTTTTAGAGCATTATAAAAAAGCAGTTTTGGAAATGCTCGAACGGGAGCAAAAAGCCATTCAAGAAACACCTTACTTAAATGAACAAGAGAAAGCCATGCGTTTGCAGATGTTGGGCAATACGGATTCGTATTTTCAACAAGTTTTGGATGAACAAAAACATGCTGAAGCAAGAGAAAATGGGCATTTAAAGTTCTCATATCGGGCTACTTTGAGTGCCTTATTTATCACCATTTATAACACCGAACCTATTTTGAGCAACCCCTATCAGATGCTGACAAAACTCATGGATTTGGACGAATTGCTCACCACTTGGCGGTATCGTCATGCTCAAATGGTGCTGCGGATGTTGGGACGAAAGATAGGAACAGGCGGCTCATCAGGACATGATTATCTCAAAACGACGGCTCAATCGCATACTATTTTCGGGGATTTGCACAATATCTCTACGCTTTTGGTCAATCGCTCATCGGTGCCTGATTTGCCTGATTACTTGAAAAATGAACTCAATTTTCATTTTACGCATAAAAAATAGGTAATGTCATTGCGAGGCACGAAGCAACTGAGGGGGTAACACATTTTTTTTAACACAATAGGCACATAGAACACATAGAAAAAAACTATGTGTTCTATGTGCCTATTGTGTTAAAAATTTATTAACATCGCGCCATCTTTTTCTTTTTACCTATCTTATTCATCGCCATTATTTTATCCAAATAATCGGATGCCAATGGTATTTTACAAGCAGTATCGCCCACATCAACAGATACATTGCCGATGGCATCTGCTACTGAAAAGGCTTTCTCTGTCAGTGCTGCCACGTAACCGCCGATGGCTATGACAAAGCCATTCATGGTATAGCGCACCCGATTTTGAGCACTGTGAACGTCTCGCTGAACACGGTCTAATAAAAGGGATAACTCATTGATATCTAATTCATTATCGGGTTTTATCGACACCACATTTGACCACGTTGACCAGCCAGCAGCAGCAATTTTTTCATTATCGGATTCAATCCATTCTCTTGCTAATTCTGCTCCGAAGCGGCTTTCCGCCGTTATCCACGCGACAGTGTATTCACTGAGCATATGCCAAGTGGCTTGCTCTATCCAACGTTGCAAATCGGCTTTTGTCATCTTCTTTTCGTCGGCGAT
>JAYTON010000120.1:0-2390 GCA_043747725.1 Saprospiraceae bacterium | reverse complement strand
ATAATTATTTTCTTTTAACTGGATTTGTAGTCGCTATTTTGAGTGCGAGCTTTGGTTGGTTTTTAGAATGGTATCAAAAAACATATTGTCAAGATAGATATTTTGAAATCTTAGATGGCGTAGCAAATACAATTGGCTCGTTTATTTCATGGATAAGTTTTTCATTTTTAAGCTATTATAAATCTAATAAAATTGTAAAATGATTTTACGTTAACCTTACGTTGAGGGAACTTTCAAAGTTCCCTCAACGTTTGCATTAAATTAGCAACTTTTATAAAAAAAAGGCGTTATTTTAAGTATAAAAAGTAAGATAAAATTTAATACCGATAAATGAAGAAACTCATTTCAGCACTGTTCTTAGTTATTCCTTTGTGGCTCGTAGCGCAACCCGACCCGCGTTTGGCAGATTATTATTTTCAAAACGGCGAGTTAGAAAAAGCATCTGCCATTTATGAAAAACTCTATCAGCAAAATTCCGGCGGCGATTATTACTTCGATAGGTACGTGTCGTGCCTCATGGATTTGAGTCGTTTTGATGAATGTGAAAAGGTGATTCAAAAGCAAATCAAGAAAGAACCTCAAAAAGTAACCCTATATGTGCAATATGGGAAGCTTTATGAAAAGCAAACAAATGAACTCAAAGCTGCCGAACAGTATAAAAAAGCCATTGATAAATTGCCGGCTGATCGTTTTATTATTGACAATTTAGCCATGAGTTTCAATAATATGGCGCGCTACGATTTGGCTTTACAGGCATATGAAAAAGGAGGCATATTGATGAAGAATAAAAATATGTTCGCTTTCAATCTCGCTGAACTCTATCGCCGAAAGGATGAAGTGGGCAAAATGATTGAAGCATATTTGAATGCCATTCAAGATAATCCGGCTTACCTCCCCTCAGTAGAAGCCATGCTTTTGCGCTATGCCACGTCCGATGATGAGCGTCAAGAACTCCAAACGCAACTTTACGCCCGCATACAAGACGACGCCAAAGCAACTGTTTTTCCTGAATTGCTTTCGTGGTTATTTTTACAAAAAAAAGATTATAAAAATGCGTTTCGTCAACTCAAATCAGTTGATAGACTGAATGATGAAGATGGAAGCCGCGTTTTTAATTTGGCTTTGATAGCTGAAAATGATAGAGATTATGATGCAGCCATAGAAGGTTATAATTATGTGATTCTTGAAAAAGGTAAAGGCAGCCCATTTTTTATAGAAGGCAAACGCAATATGTTGGCGTGCAGAAGAAAGAAATTGACTGAGGGGTATGCCTTCACAACCGATGAATTGCGCTTAGTAGAAAAAGAATATGAATCGTTTCTTGATGAATCAGGGCGCAACAATCGCACCGCGAGCATTATTACAGAATTGGCTGATTTGGAAGCCTTTTATTTGAAAGATCTTGAAAAAGCTACTAAATTGCTTGAAGATTTGATTGCCATGCCAATGATAGATGTGAAAATTTTATCGCAAGCTAAACTCAGCTTAGGCGATTTCAATCTGATAAAAGGCGAACGTTGGGAAGCCACTTTGCTCTATTCGCAAGTGGATAAAGCATATAAAGATGATGCTTTGGGTCACGAAGCCCGTTTTAAAAATGCCAAATTATCCTATTATTTCGGCGATTTTGATTGGGCAAAAGCCCAATTTAATGTGTTAAAATCATCCACTTCTAAGTTAATTGCTAATGATGCCATCGATATGGACGTATTTATCATGGAAGTGACGGGCGTAGATACCTCTACTGAAGCTTTGGCAATGTACGCTCAAGCGGAGTTATTGATTTTCCAAAATCGTTTTGATGATGCTTTTGTAAAATTAGATTCGCTAAGGAGAAAGTTCCCAAATAGTGAGTTGGAGGATGATTTATATTACCTCAAAGCGCAAGTTTATAGAAAATTGCGTCAGTACGACAAAGCCATCGAAGCTTACGATAATATAATCACGAACTACAAAGAGAGCATCCGGGTGGATAATGCGATGTTTGAAATGGCAGCACTTTACGAAGGTCCTTTGAATAATAAAGAAAAAGCAAAGGCGCTATATGAAAAATTATTCACCGATTTTTCAGGCAGTACTTTAGCAGTAGAGGCTCGAAAAAAGTTCAGAATACTGAGGGGGGATAAAATAGGGAGAGATGAGCAATGATGGACATAGATGAAGGAAAAATAGGTAATCAGTAATTTTTTAGAAACTAAAATCACATGAAAACGTCTGAATGATTATGTCATTCAGACGTTTTTATTTAAGAACATATTTAAAAGTAATGTACTGATTAATTCTACCATCCAGAGTGTTAATATTTTCAATATTTTTAATATTTATGTTTAATTAAATGATATTCAACTTCTTACGGAATAATTTTTGTTTTAATTTTTAGAACTGACCCC
>JAYTON010000119.1:0-5773 GCA_043747725.1 Saprospiraceae bacterium | reverse complement strand
GGTTTGGAAGGTATGAAAATAGACCGCCGAATGTTTGAACGCTATGAGGAGTTGGTGAATAGTGATACAGCTTTGCGAAAGTTAGTAGAATCAGGCAATCAAAAAGCAGCAGAGGATTATGTTTTTGACAATATTTTTGAAAAGCCCAGCGAGTTTTTTAATATCGAAAAACTGCGCAAAGCCATTCAAGCCGACCGCCGTATTTCGATATGGGAAACCCTACAAAAAGCGTATGGTTTGATTCCTTACATCAAAAATAAAGATGAATTGCTGAATGAAGAATTTGAAAAATTTGACAGCCGCTTTTTACCTCAGCAAGAGCATTTTCAAAACGCTAAAAACTTCTTTAAAACGTATTTGACAGATGCTGAAATTAGGGAAATCATTGAAAAAAAACAATTCGCCCGGCTGAATACCAACGCCAATGGTGATGTTTTTAGAAAATTACCGCCTGAATTGCGGCGTTTGATTCCTGAGTATATCAAGGATTATGTGTCTTTGAATAATTTTATGTCTTAGACGGAATCAAAAATTTAGCTACATTTGCAAAATGGTACTCAGCTATATGAAACTTTAAATTGATACTCGAATTATGGATTACATCCACATCAAAGGCTATAAATCTATCAAAGATGCAAAGGTAGAATTGCGTCCCATCAATATTTTGATAGGGGCGAATGGCTCAGGTAAATCTAATTTCTTATCTTTTTTTGAGTTTTTGAACAATTTGTTTGAGCGTAAATTGACCGAGTACATTGCTTTGAATGGTGGTGAGGATAAGTTCTTATATCATAGCTCGAAAGTCACGGAACAGATAGAATCAACTTTATCTTTTAATAATGAAGTGAATGGATATTCATTTATTTTAGAAAAAGGAACGGATGGCTTAATTTTTACTAAAGAGTTTCTTTTATTTAATAAAGATAAAGGTTGGAATATTGCTTCAATAGAAAAAGAAGCACACATAAAGAAAAGCGATAACTATAGAAAAAAATATATTCTTGGATATTTAAAAGGTTTGAAAAAGTACCATTTTCACGATACAGGTAAAAATTCTCCTTTCAATAAATTGAGCCGTATTCCTAATGATACTCGTTTTTTGTATGAAAAAGGAGATAATTTAGCCGCTTTTTTATATCATATTCAAGATAAATATTCAATTGTTTATAACCGTATTATAAAAGTTATTCAAAGTATTGCTCCGTATTTTTCAGATTTCTTTTTTCAGCCCAATGATGAAGGATATTTGCGTTTAGAATGGCAAGATAAATATAGTTCAAATGTCTATGGTGCGTCAGATTTATCCGATGGTACTATTCGTTTTATAGCTTTGACGGCTTTATTTATGCAACCTGATTTACCTGAAACAATTATAATTGATGAACCTGAATTAGGGCTTCACCCCTTTGCTATTTCAAAATTAGCGGGTATGATTCAGAGCGTTGCTGCGAAAGGCACACAAGTAATTGTGGCTACTCAATCCACTGACTTAATGAGTTATTTCAATCCTGATGATATTATTGCTGTTGACCAACACAATGGTGAATCTGTTTTCAATAGATTGAAACAAGAAGATTTGGATATTTGGCTCACGGATTATTCTTTGGGGGATTTATGGAAAAGAAACATTATAACCGAAGGACAACCCTGAAATACCCAAAAGTATGAAAAGAATAATCATCGTCAATGAAGGTGAAACTGAGCAAGAGTTTTGTAAAGATGTCTTACAACCTCATTTTTTGCGTCAAGATATATTGATTGAATATCCCACGATTAAAAAATCAGGTGGTGGCATTGTGGCTTGGGAATCATTGAAGAAACAAATTGATAATCATTTAAAGCAAGACTCCACTGCTTTTGTCACAACTCTTATTGACTATTACGGCATCAACGGGAAACTCAAATTTCCGAAATGGGATGAAGCCAAAGCCATTGTAAATAAAAATGATAGACTTTCTTTTTTAGAACAATCCATGAAGGAGTTGATTGATGCCTCTCATAATCATCGTTTCATTCCTTATATCCAACTGCACGAATTTGAAGGTTTGCTTTTTAACAATATTGATGTTTTTAAAAGTCAAATCGCTCCTAATGAATTTAAAAACTATGAAGAATTAGTCAAAACCATTCATGACTATCCCAATCCTGAACTCATCAACGATGGTAAAACAACCGCTCCTTCCAAAAGATTGCAAAGCCTGATTATTGGCTACAACAAACCCGTTTATGGCTCTATCTTAGCAGAAGCTATCGGTTTGACTAAAATTCGAGCTAAATGCCCCCGTTTTAATGATTGGATAACTTCATTAGAAGCAGTCTAATGGCAATTCATCATTCATCATTTATCACTCATCATTCTTTTTTATGCTCGATAACTTAACCAAATCCCGTATTGACACCGCCCGCGACATCCTCGTCGGTAAAGTGCCTGACCCAAAATCGCAAGTAGAACAGATTACCATTGCCATGATTTATAAATTCATGGATGATATGGATATGGAGTCCGTTGAACTCGGTGGTGAACCGTCGTTTTTTACTGAGGGGTATGCCAAATATGCTTGGCGCGAATTGCTCAAACCCTCGGTGTCGGGGACAGAACGCCTTTTGATGTACAGCGAAGCCATTGTGCAGATGAACCTCAACCCCAATGTGCCGCAGCTTTTTAGAGATATTTTTAAAAATGCGTATCTGCCTTATCGGGATCCTGAGACTTTGACCCTGTTTCTGAAAACCATCAATGAATTTCACTACGACCATTCCGAACGCTTAGGCGATGCTTTTGAGTATCTGCTTTCGGTCTTGGGTTCGCAAGGCGATGCGGGGCAATTCCGCACACCGCGCCACATTATTGATTTTATGGCGGCGGTGATTCAACCTCAAAAACATGAAGTGATTGGCGACCCGGCTTGTGGTACGGCGGGTTTTTTGATAGCGAGTTACAAGTACATCCTCTCGCAATGCTCCCCCTTTGGGGGCGGGGGGGGCTTAACGCCCAATGAGCGCATAACACTCTCCAAAAATCTGATTGGCTACGATATTTCACCTGATATGGTGCGCCTCTCGTTGGTCAATCTGTATTTGCATGGCTTCCGAACGCCGACGGTTTTTGAATATGATACACTCACGAGTCAAGACCGTTGGGGCGATTATTTTGATGTGATATTGGCGAATCCGCCGTTTATGTCGCCGAAAGGCGGGATTAAACCCCACAACCGCTTTGGTTTGCAATCCAATCGCTCGGAGGTTTTGTTTGTGGATTATATCGCTGAACACCTCAAACCCGATGGTCGGGCGGCGATTATTGTACCCGAAGGCATTATTTTTCAATCGGGAACGGCTTATAAGGCTTTGCGTAAAATGCTGGTGGATGGTTACCTCTATGCGGTGGTGTCGCTGCCGGCGGGTATTTTTCAGCCGTATTCGGGTGTGAAGACTTCTATTTTATTGATGGATAAAACTTTGACTAAAAAGTCCGATAATATCCTTTTTATCAAAATCAGTGGCGATGGTTTTGATTTGGGCGCGCAACGCCGCTCCAATAACAACAGCAACTTACCCGATGCCTTAGAAGTATTGAATGACTATAAAACGGCTTTGCAACAAAATCAACCTTTCACCACAGATTCGCCTTTGGCTCTGGTGGTGGCTAAAGATAAAATTGCCGACAATGGCGATTACAACCTTTCGGCTGACCGTTATAAAGTGGCGGATACTGAGAGGGTGTCGAGTTTTGAAATGGTGAGATTGGAAGACGTTTGTGAAAAAATAACTGATGGAACACATCAAACACCTAAGTACGAAGAAGAAGGAGTAATATTTTTGTCTTCTAAGAATGTGACAAGTAAGACAATTGATTGGGATAATGTCAAATATATTTCAGAAGAATTACATAATGAATTTTCTAAACGCTTCAAACCCAAGCGTGATGACATTTTGCTTGCTAAAAATGGAACTGTTGGTGTAGCTGCAATTGTTGATAGAGATTTAGTTTTCGATATTTATGTTAGTTTAGCATTGTTAAGACCAACTGAAAAAATAATTCCACGCTATCTACTTCACGTAGTAAATAGCCCATTTGTCAGAGAACAATTCTTTTCAAGGATTCAAGGTATTGGTGTTCCTAACCTACATTTAAAGGAAATTAGGGAGGTTGAAATTCCCCTCCCCCCCCTCAGTATTCAACGAGAAATAGTGGGCAAAATAGAAAGCTATCAGCGCATCATAGACGGGGCAAAGCAAGTGGTGAACAACTATAAGCCGATGATTGAGGTGGATAAGGGGTGGGAAATGGTAGCGTTGGGGGAGGCTTTACAAAAAGTAAATGATAGTATTGACCCTCAAAAGCAAGAAGGAATAATAAAGTATATTGGTTTAGAAAATATTGAATCGCAAACGGGAACGCTTGTAGGTGAATATGAAACAGATATTAAAGAAATCAAAAGTATCAAAACGCAATTTAAAAGAGGAGACATTCTGTATGGAAAACTTCGTCCAAATTTAAATAAAGTTTGGCTTGCAGAGTTTGATGGGGTTTGTTCGACAGATATTTTTGTTTTGCGTGAAAAACCCAATATTTCAAATTCTGCTTTTTATTCAAGTTTTTTAATCAATAATAAATTTAATAGTGAAGTATTAAACGGCTTAAAAGGTGCTCAATTACCCAGAGTTGGGTTTGAACATTTTTCTCAAATCCAAATCCCCTTACCCCCCCTCAGTATCCAAGCCGAAATAGTCGCCCAAATAGAGCGTGAGCAGAGCTTAGTGAATGCGAATAAGGAATTGATCGGCTTGATGGAAGCGAAGATAGGGGCGGCGATAGGGAAGGTTTGGAATAATTGAAAATGGAGAATTGAAAATTGAAAATTGTAACAATGAAAGTAGAATGTTTATTAGAAAACCCTCAACGAGATATTAATAAATTAGGTTTAGAAACCCTCATTGCTAATTATAGTAATTATTTAATCTGCAATAAATTTCCGCCAATTCTTGTAGGCAAAGAGGATGCTATCAGTATGATAAAGTATCTTAAAAGAAAAGAACATACTGAAAAAGAACAAGTAATTGGACCTTGGAAAAACATAACTGTTTTCGAAGCAGCGAATCGGATAGCATCGGATTTAGTGATTCTAAATGGTATATTACAGATGTTTAATGAAGGGAAAATAAAAGATGATTCACTAATTACAATTCATTTGGGTACATCCCATAAAAAAGGTGAAGGTGATATTATAATTAATGGTGAACATGGCGAAGCATTTAATGTAGCTCCTTCTTTTTTTAAAGTAAAACTCCGCAATACCATCATAAAATGGCAGAGCGAAAACAGTAACTCACCTAAATTGACTTATATTTTTGTAAATAGTGATGTTGCTACAGATAAAGATGTAGACAATTTATTGAAAAACAAGTTAATCCAGCTTATAAAAGTAAAAGATTGGGATAAAGAGATAGTGTAAGAAAATAGAAATGCCCTTACTACTGCAAGGGCATTTTTAAATTGTATTGAATTAACGGATGCTTTGAAATAATGGTTCTTCAATTCTGACTCTATCAGACTCTGAATTTTATCGTACACCCCTCAGCATCGAAGCGTAAAAATAAAATTTATACAATAGAAAAATATGTTTTTGAGTTTTGTAAAATTAGTATAGAATCACGTATAACTTTGCCCTGTTGGTGTAGCATATAATTCAAATAACTCATAATTTTCACTCAAAGAACGGGATTGCTCGTAAATGGATCTGTGATCCTTTATGTGGTATCTTATAAGTCT
>JAYTON010000118.1:0-2410 GCA_043747725.1 Saprospiraceae bacterium | reverse complement strand
TGAGTGTAATGCGTAACGTTACGGAGGTCAAGAAACTTTATGAGCATCGATATCAATATTCACTTTTAATGCCACATAAATAGTCACGTCTTCGGGTGTAGCTTTTTTCATTCCATATATTCAGAATAAAATCTAATTAGCAACAGCCAAGTCTTTTCTATTTTTGCTATACTTAATCCTTTAATGATTAAATATTCATTATTTTTCAATAGGATAAAAACAAAAATGCTAGTTGGGATGTTGCTTCGAAATTTTAAAAATTATGAAAACTATCACTATGTTCGTATTGCCAACAAGACGCTTAAAAATTTAACTGCATATGTGGGCGTTAATGGTGTTGGTAAAAGTGCAATTTTAGAGGCTGTTGATGCATTCTTTAACAATCCAGAATGGAATTACACAAAAGCAGCTAAACGCGATGACGTGGCAATTACACTAGCATTTGTTATTGAAAAGTCAAAAACAAACACCTTAAAACCAAGCCTTACGTCGTGCCTACAAAGCATTAGTGATTATTTTAGCAGAGGTGAGCACAAGCAGTTAAATCATCCACTATACCCGCATACTCAAGAGTTTATAAAGCACAGAGATGAGCTTCTTCTGCATATCAATCTTGAGACACATTATTTTTTATTAATAGGAAAATCATTTCAAGAACAAAAGAAAGCCCATTTTGGTGCTTTTGATAACACATTAAGAGATCATTTAAAAACAGATAGTTATGACCCAGAATTGGATCTTCGAAATGTATTAGAGCTAATAAGCAATCTTTATGCGTATGTATATATTCCTGTTGAAGGCTATGCAGAAGATTTTTTGATGCTTGAGCGGCGGGAAATGCAGGATTTAATGAGTGAAGATATTACTAAGAAAATAGATTCCGCATTGACTGAAAGAAGTTTAACCAGTGGCAAAAAGAAAACCAGCGTTATTAATTCTGTAAATGAGTCATTAGACAGCTTTGTTAATGAAATAAATGAAAAAATTCAAAGAATTGATAGCTCTTATAGCTTTAGCGGTGAAGCTTCGAAAAAGCAAAATCTCACAGCATCAGACGTGCGTGAGCAAATTATTAAATCCTACTTCAATATTCGCACTCTTAAGAAAAATAAAAAAGAAATTTCTCAGCATAGCTCTGGCGAGCAACGTAAGGCTCTAATTGATGTTGCTTCAGCTTTTCTTGCAGATGACGTTGCCACAGAAAAGTGTGTGATATTAGCAATTGACGAGCCTGAGGCTTCAATGCATACATCAAGCTGCTTTGATCAATTTGAGCGTATTGCGGGATTGGCTGAACATCATCAATGCCTAATAACTACACATTGGTATGGGTTTTTACCAACCATACAAAATGGTAATCTGCACCACGTTTCAAAACAAGACAATGGTATGCCTTCGATAGCTTCTTTTGATTTAGCAAACTATCTTGAAGATAAACGAGCTTTCCCTGAAGATGTTGAACTGAAAAGTTATTTTGATTTTGTTGCCTCAGTATTATCATTAATGAAAGCAGGCAGCAATAATTGGATATTCTGTGAAGGCAGTGATGATGTAAATTACATTAAGGCACATTTAAGCGCAGAAAGTTTGGCGGATTTAAAGCTGAGAATCATGCCGCTAGGCGGTATTGGGAATGTGATCAAAATTTATGAATACTTATTTGTACCTTTTACTGAAAACGTAGAAAAAAAGAGCCTACAAGGTAAAATTCTATGTGTTACTGACACCGATGAAAATAGACTTTCAGCCCAATTTAACAATGGCTCAGAAAATAAATCTTTGGCAATAAAAAGATTGCAGCGTGACGCTAATGGTGTTGTTTCGTTGGTTAGTTTTGATACACAAGGTTTGTATAGTGCAACAGCTATAGAAGATGCTGTTAATGCTAATCTGTTTCTAACAGCTTGCAAAAAAGTAGCAGGAAATAAAGCATTAGAACTTATAAGCCAAAAATTATTAACCGTAAATTATAAGAATGAAATATACGCTAATATTTTTTCAGGTGATACTTGGATAGATAGCACAAATGACCGAAATTCAATTCAAATGTTTGTTAAAGATAACAAAGTAGGCATCTCTTGTGAGTATTCAAAACTTATGTCTAACGAGACAGCAAGCCATGATCTAGCTTGGGTAAAAGACATAACATACTTTTTCAACCCACCTACTAAGGCAAAAACTAAAAAATAACCAGCTAAAAAGCCCAGCGATTGCTCACTGGGCTTTTTAAATTACTTAATACCTAAAACCAAATTAAGCGATATTTGCACCAACTACAGCGGCCATTTGCATCATGTCGATGGTTTCACCAACTTTAATGTTGGTTAAATCGGTTAATTTACCTGTTTTGCTGGTGGATTTTGTATTTTTGAAAATTGGGTGCAGTTTTGCGTCGCATACAATGTATTTG
>JAYTON010000117.1:0-5961 GCA_043747725.1 Saprospiraceae bacterium | reverse complement strand
AATAAAACGCCCGTAATAGTCGCATGGATACCTGAATTGAGCATACAATACCACATACCAACGCCTAAAATCAAGTACATCCAAATCCTATAAATTTTGAGCCGATTCATGACCAACATGATAGCAAATATGCCCATCGCCCCTAAAAAATAAGAGAAATAAAATCCTTTTGAATAGAAAAGAGCGATGACTACAATAGCACCCAAATCATCAATAATAGCGATAGCCGTTAGCAGTATTTTGAGAGAAACAGGCACTTTATTGCCTAAAAGCGATAAAATACCCAATGAAAATGCAATATCAGTAGCGGTGGGAATGCCGACACCTGCTTGAGTGGCTGTATTATAGTTGAAAAAAGTGTGAATCAATGCGGGAGCCATCATGCCTCCGGCGGCTGCAATGAGGGGTAACAAGGCATTTTTAAAAGTTGAAAGCTCGCCAACGTAAATTTCTCTTTCAATTTCAAGACCAACTAATAGAAAAAAGATGGTCATTGAACCATCGTTTATCCAAAATTCAAGGGGTTTATTGGCTATATCGGTATGCCAAAAATGTAAATATTGTTCGCTAAAACTTGAATTAGATAGCAGTAATGAGAGGGCTGTACAAAATATGAGAATAAATCCCGCCGTTTTTTCACTCTCAAAAAATTCTTTAAAGAGTACTGTGATTTTCATATATATTTAGATTGTAAAATTTCAACGCATCAAAGTCACATCCCCTTTTTGCATCAAAACATGCCCATCAGTGGTTACGAATTCGATGAAATAAACAAAAACATCAGGCGAGAGTGATTTATTGTTAAAACGCCCATCCCAAGCATATTTTGATACTTCGGTTTGAGTAAAATTAGTAGCACTGAAAACGATATTGCCCCAACGGTCGAATATGCTAAATTGATTCACTTTAGCTATATTTTCAGAAGGGAAAACGGACAATGTTTCATTAAAAGAATCGCCATTTGGAGAAAAAGCGTTGGGTACAAACACCTCGTAGCAATTTTTAATATCGACTTTGAGGGCATCGGTTGTTTCGCCACATTCATTGCTGGCTTTAACGGTATAAATGCCTGTTTCCTTTACTTGAAATGTATTTTTATCTGAATTATCCTGCCATTGATAGGTGGCTTCTCCTTTAACGCCACCACTCAGTAATAAAGATTTTCGACCTAAATCTTGACATAAAATCGTGTCTTTTCCCAATTCAACAATGGGTATTATTTTAAAATGTAGGTCAAAATCATGGCTGACAAAGCACTTTCCGTTATTCGCCAAAAGATTATAAGTGCCTGATTTTGAAACAGTTAGCACTGAATCGGCAACGCCAGTATTCCATTTATAAAACTTAGCCCCTCGCAGCTTCCCACTGATTCTATACTGAGGGGTACATATCACAGTGTCTAAAATCTTCCCCTGCGTTTTATTAAAAATAGCTATATCAATAGTATCTCCTGCTCGACATTTTCCAAAACTTACCTCCACGCCATAAATGCCTTCATTCACTACATCAAGTGTCGGTTTTGTAGAGCCGTCTGTCCATTTATAGCTGTATAAAGGGGATAATTCTGCTTGCAATTTCAAGGTATCACCTTTGCAAATCGCCGTATCAGCCCCTAAATTCACAAGCGGTGGCGATAAAGTGAGGACATAAACTGTGTCGTAATTCACGCATTGCCCTGTCGAAACGATGACATTGTATCTGCCTGAATCGCGAACGGTTAAGGTCGCAGTGGTATCGTCAGTATTCCAATAATAGGACAAGGCGGAAGGCGTTGAAGCATTAAGAAATGAGCTATCGCCTTGGCATATTTTGACCGTATCGGGCAATGAATTATAAGGTTTAGAACCATCTCTGATAATCATATTGCTGGAGCTCGAACATGAATTTGAATCAGTGACAGTCACTCCATATGTACCGGGTGTGCTGACTGATATTTGGTTGGTTCTCTCATTGGTTGACCATCGAACAGCTCGAAAATTACCTTCAACAAATATGGCTGTAGAACGCCCGTTACATACATACGGAACGCCCATGATGTCAGCTTTAGGTAATGAATGAACGGTCACATTGATAGTATCAGCCAATGTTTTGCTTTGCGCATCTGTTACAGTTACTGAATAAAGACTACTTGCCCCTACCCTAATATTTTTCAAAGTAGAACCTGTTGACCATAAATAAGTTAAATACCCATCGTTAGCGGTTAAAGTTGCTGAATCACCTTGACAAATAGAAGATTGTCCGTTAATAATTGGAACTTTTTGAGCAAAGACTGTATTCCCAAAAGGAATGAAAATACTGAGGGGTATGATAACAAAACGTAATAACAGCCTTATTAATGATGAATGATGAATGATGAATGATGAATTGAGTCCAAACTGAATATTGTCAGTAGGTTCTAAATTAAAATTGAGTGTCGAGATTGATTCGGGCAAGCTTCGGCTTGTCGATAGATTAAGATTGGCTTCCATTGTAGTGACTGTTCGATGAAAAAATTGGTGTCCTTTATAAATGGAACGACTTTATTGATTTGATTATTATAAAAAACATATTTGATAATTTTTTTTAACACTTTTCTTTAATCAGACAAGAGATTAATAGACAGCTTACAATCTAAAGCAAAAGCCCCTTTCAAACAAAATGTTTGAAAAGGGCTATAGGTGAAGTAAAAATTTTGATGTTGCATCAAGTAACTTTTACTCTTAAATTTAAATTTTATACTTTTTCTTTCAATGATTTCTTTTTGCTACCCCCCTCAGTCGTTTCAGATCTATACTCTGAAAGTTCAAGGTTTTTAGAGAAGTCCATCATAACTGGAGCGGCGATGAATATTGAAGAATATGTACCTGCCAATAAACCAACAAATAATGCAAATGCAAAACCTTTGATACCTGCACCACCCACAATAAAGAGGATAAATGTGACCATTAACACGGTTAAAGATGTAATGATTGTACGGCTTAAAGTAGAGTTGATACCATCATTAATGACACTTGCCATTGGTTTCTGAGTGTATTTACGCATGTACTCTCGAATACGGTCATAAACGATAACCGTATCATTGATTGAGTAACCGACAATAGTCAACAAGGCTGCAATGAAATCTTGATTAATCTCCATACTCCAAGGCACAATGCCATGAAAAAGGGTAAAGATAGAACAAGTAATAAGCACGTCATGCACCGCAGCGATAACGATACCCAAAGAGTATTGCCAACGATTGAAACGAATAAAAATATAGATACCGATGATGAGGATACCAAAGATAGTCGTCCATAATGAACTTGATTTGATGTCCTCAGCTACAGTAGGACCTACTTTTACAGAAGATTTGATATGGGTAGAGTTAGCATCATGATTTTTGAATTTCTCATAATCTAATTTACCACCTGAAAGACTATTAATACCATCAAATAATTTTTGAGTGACTTGATCTTGAACTTTATCCCCTTTTTCAGTAATTTTATAAGATGTCGTAACATCAAAAGTATTATCACTATTAACCGCTTTTACGATTGGAATCTCTCCGTCAAATGATTTAGTGAGCGCATCACGCAATTGATCAACGCCAATTTTTTGGTCTGCTGCTATTTCGAATTTGTAGCCGCCTTTGAAATCAACGCCTAATTCAAAGCCTCTGACAAAAAAACTTACAACGCCCGCTAAAATAATAGCTGCCGAAGCGAGATAGGCTTTTTTACGCAATACCATCCAATCCCAATGTATATTTTTGAAAGCACCTTCGCTGAATTTAGCAAAGAAACGCAATTCTTTTCCTTGACCAATCCACCAATCAACCATTAAACGGCTAATTAAGATTGCTGTAAAAAGTGTGAACACCACACCAATCGCTAATACAACACCAAAGCCTTTGATCGGTCCGATACCTTTCCAAATCAAGACAACTGAGGTTAAAAATGCTGTTAAGTGACCATCAATAACCGCTGACATGGAGTGTTTAAAACCATCCGATATTGCCTGTGCCGTGGACTTCCCCTCGGCTAATTCCTCTCGAATCCGTTCATAAATAATAACATTCGCATCTACAGCCATACCCATTGTCAAGACGATACCAGCAATACCAGGCAATGTCAAAACTGTACCTTTAGACGTTAAAGCACCTATGATAAAGAATAAATTGACGAATAAGGCTATAATTGAGATAATACCACCTGTACTATAATAAATGCTCATAAAAAGCAAAATAGACAAGAACGATAAACCCAATGCCAACAAAGAGTTATGAATATTTTCAGCACCTAATGAAGGTCCGACTACATTTTCTTGAATAATTTCAGCTCTTGCAGGGAGTTTACCAACTTGAAGGATACTTGCTAAATCTTGAGCCTCTTGAACTGTATAGCTACCCGTTATAGACGAACGACCGCCTGTAATTGGGTTGATAACCCGCGGAGCCGATACAACTTCACTATCCAATACAATGGCTACTTCACGATTATTATCTTGTGCGCATAAGGTAGTCAAAGCTGCCCATTGCGCAGCACCTGTATTATCCATTTGAAGGGAAACTTCAACACCGCCACCGCCTTTAGAGTCAGAACTTTGCGCACGAGCATCGGTTACACGCTCGCCATCTAAGGCTGGACCGTCTTTGCCAGCAGCTTTCTTCAAAGCATATAATTCGTATGCACCAGAGGATTTACCTGTAGCATCTTTTATAGGATCTTTCGACCATCTAAATTCCATATCGCGCGGGAATTTTGAAGCAATTTCAGGCTGCTTCAAATATTGCATAACAAGTTCGCGCTTGTTTTTTTCAGTTACGCCTACAACTGCTGGAGATAAATTGCCACCATTCGGGCTTAAAACTGAAAATAATGGACCTGCTGTTAATGATTTGGTTGTATCTTTTGCGGCTAAAGAATCAGGTTTACCTTCCTGTAAAGATTTCAAGGTTTTGTCTGCATCCATCAAAGCATTACCCAATTGAGGGTCGTTGATGCGGTAAACTTGCCAAAACTCTAAATTTGCTGCTTTTTGCAAAAAATTACGCGCGCGTTCAGGGTTGTCAATACCCGGTAATTCAACTACAATAATATCCCGATTGGCATCCAACGAAACGTTGGGTTGAACAACACCTAATTTGTCAATACGGCTTTTCAAACGTTCAAAAGTTTCTTTAACCGTTTCGTTACCTTTTTTACGAATCAACTCTTGCACTTGCGCATCTGTAGATTCGATATTAATCTGACCTTTCAATGACTCATTACGAGCAAATATACTTGCCAATTTGCCATCTCCTGCCAGTTTTTTATATTCCTGTACAAATAAACTAATGAAATCGCCTTGCGATTTTGTTTGCAATTTAGTCGCCTCTTCAACAGCTTTCTTAAAATTAGCATCCTCATTATTACCACTGAGTGCAAATAGAAAATTTTTCAAATCCACTTGCAATAAGACACTCATACCACCCTTCAAATCCAGACCTAAAGCCAATTGCTTGGATTTCAAATCCTGATAGGTATAGCTACCCAAAAAACGATTAGTGAATATCTTTTCACTCGACATTGAATCGAGATAGTGAATGCGCGCTAATCTTTCTGCCGTTGACTTATCGCCTACGATAGACGCTGTTGTGTTCTTAGCGTAAGCATCTGCTTCTCTTTCAACTCGCATCGTCGGGATGTAGTAAATGAACTGCCCTGCACAAATCAGCAATAGCAAAACGAGAAAAAACTTGACAATACCTTTACTTTGCATTTTATAATAATTTGATGTTAAATCAGCCCCCTCAGTATTTCCTAATTTAGATCGGAACGAATTAAGCGGCTTTTGGTTGTAAATTTTTTTATATACCTAAACTTTAATTTTGAATCAATTTTGATGTTTTTTGAGAAAAAATGTTCTCGTAATTGAACTTTTTTGAATAAGCCCTATTTGAGGCTGCAAATATACACGTTTTACTTAAAAAATGAATTATTTGTTGCAAAATACCTCTTTTTC
>JAYTON010000116.1:0-6118 GCA_043747725.1 Saprospiraceae bacterium | reverse complement strand
GCTTCTAAAGTTAGAGCTACAAACGGTTTAATTACTCACATCTTTGGGGCTATCGCTACCGCTTTACTTTTTTGGCTCTTTTAACCCAATATTCGCATTTTATATTAATACCAAAATCCATAAAACCTTATCAAAAGTTAGTAATAAAATTACAAAAAACTTTAAAATTTTTAAAATTGTCATTGCGAGGTACGAAGCAACCCCAAAATTGATTTTTAATAGTTAAGATTTTGACATTTTAGGTATTACTTTTTGAAATGATTTTCACACAAAATTATTGGCTATTTAAACTAATTGTTTAGCTTTACTGTAAAGAATTTACAATAAAATGAATAGCCAAGACGATAAAGTAGTTTACTCCAAAGAGGATGTTATACAAGAAATACAAGCAGGGCCGCATACGGCTTTGACTGCCATGTACCCGCGCTATCAGAAAGCGTTTTTGCGCTGGGCAAGGTCTTGGAATAAATCTTTTGACGATGATGTATTGATTGAAGCATACATGGAAGCGATAATAGTATTTTATACGAATGTCGTAACGGGGCATTTGACCGTTTTAACCACAAGCGTGGAGAATTACTTGATTACAATAGGCAGAAACAAACTAATGAGAATGTATGAAAAACGTAAACACACTGTTTATACTGATGACTTTACATCTTTAACCCTCCCGATACAAGAGGACATTTTATCTCAGATTATTATCCATGAAGTGGCTGAGGATAAAAAAATCAAATTGAATCTGTCTTTCGCCCAATTAGGTAAGAAATGCCAAGAGTTGTTGAAACTTAGTTTTTATGAAAATCTGAAGGCGTCTCAGATTAAAGAACTCATGAACTACAAAGATGAGGCAACCGTTTATGTCACAAAAGCAAAATGTATCGCTCACCTACGAGCTTTAATTCTAAAAAAATGAATAATTTAACTGATTTGGATATTAATTTAATTGAGCGCCGTTTAGACAATCAACTTTCTAAACTCGAACTACAATTTTTCAATGAAAGGCTGCGCTCTGACCCTGCTTTCAAGGAGGGTTTTGACTCTTATCAAGACGCCATCACTGCTATATATTTAGCTAGCGAAGTGGATGTAATGACCATATTGAAAGCCGAACAAGCTAAATTAACTTCCTATATTAAATCATCTACCCATGTAAAGCCACTTAGACCAGTCTATAAGCCCCCAATACTGAGGGGGTGGTTGGCAGCCGCCAGCATTGCGGTTTTAGGGGTGGCTGTGTATTGGATTGCTTTTAAAAATGATGATAATATGCCTGAAAAGCTATTGGCAACTTATTATGAACCTAAAATCAACACTTGGACAAAGTCATTAAGAGACAATGAAGAAAGTGAAAGGCAAAAACAAAAAGCCATCGAAAAGTATGGCGAAATAGAAGGCACTCAACTGTTTAATGCCTTGACATTGTATGATAATGGCGCATTTGAGCAAGCAACTAAGTCTTTTAATGCACTGCATTTACAAAATGATACGCTGTATTTATATCAAGCCAATGCCCTTTTAGAGTGCAATAAGGCAAAGGAAGCCATCACTGTTTTGGAGAGGATATCTCCAACTTCTCCGAGTAATCACGAAGCACAATGGTATTCGGCAATGGCTTATTTAAAGCTTAAAAATATAGAAAAAACCAAAGAAATACTGAGGGGTCTTGCAATCGAAGGCAATAAAGGGTATCAAGCAAAATCGAAAGATTTGTTGGAGCGGCTTAAATAAGTAGACTTTAGATATTAGACATACTGACATAGAAGGTTATTCATTAAGCTACCAATTTTTCAAGTTGTTTATCCTCACATGGCTCACGATTATCCTGACATATGGCAGGGTCATATTATCCGACAAAAAATGGTAACAAAGGTTGGGGAATCGTTAATGCGAATGCAGCGACGAATTTTTAAGAGCCTATTTTTTATAGTACGTGTCGAATACTTTGAAACTATCTGACATGTTTTCAGCATATTTTTTAAAATTTAAAAGCCTTATTGGAGTCCATTGTGACTTCAATAAGGCTTTTAAATTTAATAAGGAGTTTACTTTTTTCAGTCCTATATATTAACAATCAAAGAATAGATTAGCAGAGAGCAATCTTCTATAAAACGTTCATTGAATCTACATTTGTTTTTCCTTCGGTAAAAATTTCGCTTGCTTCGGAAACTCAAACACCCCTTTCGTCATCAACTATTAGGTAATTGAATTAATAAACACTTAGTTTTATTGTACTAAAAATAAAAATGCAATCCAACAAGTAAAGCAAAAACCCAAAACCAAATGAATTAATCAACCGCCTTGCAAAGCCATTTGTAAGGCGGTTTTTTTTTAGTCGGTAACAATTTACTTGCCTTCGGACATTATTTGTAGGCGTTCGTCCTTGAATTATGGCATTTCAGCATAATTATATGTAATTTTAATACAATTAAATACAATAGAAGAATTGCACTCGACTATTTAGTATTAGGTAATCATTTTCTTCACCCCCGAATATCAAGTTCGGAAAATTTTAAAAAATAAATATCTAATTGGGTTTACTTTTTTCCTGTTCTGATATTAATGGTTGTAATGATTCCTCAGTTGCCACATTCCTCGCAATGATAATTGACTTAAAAAATATTGAATCGACATTTGTTAACTCAATTTTTAATTAACCTTTTTTCTAAAAAACCTTTTCGTTCAAATTTAAAATTACATTCAAATGAAAATGATTTCATTTCTCAGTCAAGCTTCAAAAGCCTTAACTTTTGCAGGGCTTTGCCTATTTATTACTGCCTCTTCCACTGCCCAGAAACTTGCAGTAGCTACCATTTATGATCCTCAAGACCCTTTAATGGAATACATGAAAACAGCGTCCACTACAAGCGACGAAACCGTAACAGTCGCAACCGCTGCTGACCCTTATTACATTTTGAGGGAATACATGAAAATAGAACCAGGCATGGAGGACGCTTACTTAAAAACCGAAGCCACTTGGAAGAAAGTGCATCAACGCCGCAAAACAGAAGGCAAAATCGTGGATTGGGTCTTATACCGCCGCATGTTCCCAAGCGGTTCAAATATGGCATATAGCTACATGACCATTACTGTTTTCAAAACTGGCAAAGAACTCGAAGAAGCCACTAACATGACTTGGGATTATATTATTAAAGGCATGAGTGCAGAAGATTTAGCCATTGGCAACAACACTGAGAAAACGCGCCAATTAGTGTCTCGCTCATTAGACCAGCAAATAGAACGCGTACAGCCAGGTGTAGTTGGTCGTTTTCTTAAATTGACGCAAGTAAAAGTGGTGGCGGGACAAGGCGCAGAGCTTAAAAAACATGAGAAGATGATGGAACCTGTATTTATAGAAGCCGTGAAAATGGGCAAAATAGCTGGCTGGCGTTTTGGCGCGCATATATATCCAAACGATGCCAATACAGGCGGATATTATCGCGCCATCAATACCAATACGTTGGAAGAAATGGTTAATAACGAGTCCAATGGCTACCTCGAAGTGGCATTTAAAAAGGTGTATCCAACAAAAGATTTTGCTGCCACCATGAAAATGATTAGAGAAAGTATCAGCTCTTATCCGATGGAAGAAATTTGGGAACGGGTGGATAAAGTGGATTAATAACACTATTAATGATTCGATATGAATGACAATACCGCCGTTTTGAGCAATTGAAGCGGCGGTACATTTCATTCAAATTTTCAAAAGTCTTATTATGCAACATACAGCAGAAAAAAAACGATAGTGCCTACCGATAATCTTCCATGAGATATGTCTTTAATTTTTTAGAATCAATAACCGTTAAAATAGATGTCAAATGAAACATTCTACATGTAATTTACAATCCAGGCTGGCTATATTAGCTAATTTGCGGGTGCTTATGTTAGGTGTCATCTTTATTTGCCCTCATTTTATAATTGGTCAAATCACCGTCACTTCAAGCACATTTCCCGCTGCAGGTGATAAATTGCGCTATGTACAAGCCTCTAATCCAAACACAGCAGTCTCCCTATTCACACCACCGGGCGGTAATCAAAATTGGGATTTAAGTGCTTTAACATCGGCAGGCACCTTTGAAACAAACTACCGTCCTGCAACTGAGGGGGCTAATGCCGCTGCTTTTCCAGGCGCTACTATGGTCGTTATCAACGGCACTGATGAATATTATTATAGATCATCAGGAACAAAATTTGAACTATTGGGTCAAGCCAGCACTACAGTTGGGGGTGTCAATTTAAAAGCACTTTATATCAACCAACCGCCTATCGCAGTCCGTCATGCGCCGCTTAATTTTTTTGACATTTATCAACAGTCAAGTAGCAATTTATTAGCATGGGCTTTCAGTGAAATTCCCAACAGCGCAGTCAATTTACCCGTCATGCCTGATTCTATTCGAATCCGCATTAGTAATCAAATTGTTGAAGTAGTGGATGGGTGGGGAACGCTCACACTGCCTGGTGCTCTTCCACAACCACAATTTCCCGTATTGCGCCTAAAAAAAACAACCTACCACGAGCAAAGGATTGATGCAAAAGTTCCGCCATTGGGTTGGCTGGATGTCACTGATAATGTAGTCCGAGGCGGATCAGCTTGGTCAAGTTTATTTGGTGTTGATACGACCGTTACACATCACTATTTTAACAACATAGAAAAGAAAGAAATTGCTACTCTAACTTTTAATAACGAGCAAAATGCTGTCATTTCTGTCGTTTATAAAAATGTAGCGGCTGTCAACAACCCATGCCCTACCCCAAATACTTTGTCTGTCAATCCTGCTAATCCCGTGTGCAGCGGCATTAGCGTTACATTGACTGCTAAAGCCACAGGTACAGGCACTTTGACAGTCAAATGGCAGCGCAAAGGTGCTAATGATGCCAACTATACAGATGTAACAACGGCAACGGCTTATACCTCGGGTACAAATGCCGATTTTATGATATCCTCAATCAGTACTGTTGATAATAATGCTCTGTATAGGGCAGTGTTTACCTCTTCTACTTGTACCAATCCGGTCTTTACGAATGCCGTAACGATGATGGTAAATCCTGTTCCACAAATCACGGCTGTTGCTAATAAAACGGTTTGTGCGGGTGCTTCTGTCCCCTCAGTGGTTTTCAGTAGTGATGTGCAAGGGGCTGTCTTCTCGTGGTCGCGTACCAATCAAGCCATTGGTCTCGGAAGCAATAGCGGTACGGGTAATATTCCGGCGTTTACCGCTACCAATAGCGGCACTACACCGCTTACTGCAACATTCAGCGCGGTGGCATCTTTTACCAATAATGGTGTCACTTGTACAGGTACGCCCATTCAATTTACTATAACGGTGAACCCGTCACCCAATATTAATGCAATAACCAATCAAACGTATTGTGCGGGTGCTTCTGTCCCCTCAGTTGTTTTCAGCAGCAATATACCCGGTGCTACATTCTCATGGTCACGAACAAATGAAGCGATTGGTCTTGGAACCAATAGCGGTACGGGCAATATTCCCGCATTTACCGCTACCAATAGCGGCACAACTCCGCTTATTGCCACATTCAGTGCGGTGGCATCTTTTACCAATAATGGTGTCACTTGTACAGGTACACCCATTCAGTTTACTTTAACAGTTAACCCGTCACCCACTATTAATGCTATAGCCAATCAAGGTTATTGTGTTGGTACTTCTGTCCCCTCGGTTGTTTTCAGCAGCAATATACCCGGTGCCATATTCTTATGGTCACGAACAAATGAAGCGATTGGTCTTGGAATCAATAGCGGCACAGGTAATATTCCGGCGTTTACCGCTACCAATAGCGGCACTACACCGCTTACTGCAACATTTAGTGCGGTGGCATCTTTTACCAATAATGGTGTCACTTGTACAGGTACGCCCATTCAGTTTACTATAACAGTCAATCTGCCTTTAACCCCCTCAGTCAGTATCGGCGTTTCGAGCAATCCAATATGCCCGGGCACATCCGTTACGTTTACACCAACACCCATCAACGGTGGCGCACCCCCTCAGTATCAATGGTATAAAAACGGTGGTATATTGAATGGTGAAACAGGTGCTACCTTAGTTAGCAATAGTTTAGCTGCTAATGATAAAATCAAAGTACGAATGACTTCAACAGC
>JAYTON010000115.1:0-4541 GCA_043747725.1 Saprospiraceae bacterium | reverse complement strand
GGGGTCATTTTTTTTAGAAAAATTTATTTAGTTATTAAAAAAAATAAGTATTTTAGCTACTCGAAAATTCATTTACGAAATTCTAAAGAAAACAATATGAAAATCAGCAATAACTTTTACATTCAAGAATTCGTCTCACGTGATTTCTACCTTGAAAACGGTGATGGTTCACTCAAGTTTATTGACCAACGAATCGTGTTAGCTTGCCAATATATTCGTGAAAAAATAGCCAAACCTGTCACCATTAACAATTGGAATGATGGCGGAGAGCGGGAGTTTTCAGGCTTGCGTCCGTTTGTCTGCAAGGTAGGTGTAGCCTATTCGCAACACAAATACGGACGTGCCGCTGACCTCAAATGCGATAGTATGAGCAGCGAAGAGATGCGTCAATTAGTAAAACGCTATTGGCCCGACCTCAAAAAATATATTTCAACTATGGAAGCTGATACGGATGGTTGGCTCCATATAGATTGTCGCTGGACCGAAAATCCAGATGAACTGAACATCGTTCCTAATCCTTTCAAGGCTTCTGAAAGATCGCTTGAATCCGTTGAAGTAGGTTCGAGAGGCTTAGGTGAAATAGATGAATATGAAGGTTGGGATTGAACATTTTATCACTAAAAAGGATAATAAAATAGAGATTTTGCCTTATAAATGCATAAAAATTACAATTAAATTGTTAATAATTCAAACAATAATAGTTTGAGTTTCAATAATTTAAAAAAACTCCTTAACTTAGCTTTTTGAAACAGTATATGGGAATATTCCCGCAGAATGAAACATTATTTTTTAATTAAAACAAGCACACACTATGGGACCTAATTCGTTTAGAAATCTCACTTATGCTGCCGTTTTGGCAGTCGTTGGCGCACTCGTTTACCTTGTTTATCAATCGAGTAAAAAGAAGGAACGCCTCAATCCGAGCGTTGAAAGCACCGCAAGTTTGGGGAGCTACACCGATACACTTGGTAGTATCTCTGGCTCCTCTTCCGCTGCATTGGGTGGTATAGATTCTGTCACCAACACGGTTGATGGCAATTTTGTATCAAGCAGTTCACCTTCAAGCCCTGCAACTTACACCAGTGGTAAAAATAAAACCTCTGAAGTAAAAGAAGTGACGGCTGAAGAACCCGGCAGCCTTAGCAGCAGTAAAACTGGATCTGAGGATGGTATTTCTTCATCTCAGAAGAAGACCGTTACGACAAAAGGGATTAAAAGTAAAACAGCCGTTAAAGCCAAAGAAAAATTTGATGCAGGCTTGGCAGCCGGTGATTACATGACTATTGCAGGGTCTTTTGCCAGCAAAGACAATGCTGAAGCCTTGGTCGCTAAACTGAAAAAAATGGGTTTTAATCATGCGGAAGCTGTAAAAATGGAAAATTCTGCTAATACTTATACTATTGCAGGATATTATAAATTCAAAGGTGGTGCAGATGCTGCTGTCCGCACTTTGAAAGCCAACAAGATTCCAGCAATTGTGAAGAAAAAATCAGGTGATATTTATAAAACAACACCTGCTCCAGTCAAACCCGTTGCAACGCCAAAAGCACCTACTAAATCGGCAACTACTGCGAAGCCAATTTAAATTTATCTCGATTTTTTTACTACAAAAAAAGCTGACTTGAAAACAAACAAGACGGCTTTTTTTTATTTACAAAAGAAAATGTTAAATTTGCAACGCAAGGATTCAAATTATTTCTCTTAACCAGACTCAATCACCTATGGCTATGGAAGCAACTACTACAATCGTAGAAATTATTGATTACTCACCTGAATTCAAAGAGAATTTTAAAAACCTCAATATGGAATGGATGAGTCAATTCAAAATAGACAATGCGCAACTTGCCATTGTGGAGCATCCTGAAGAGCAAATTATACAGAAGGGTAATTTTATTTTCTTTGCAGAAGTGGATGGAAAAATCGTCGGAACGTGCGCTTTATTGCGTGAAAGCAATAAGCTCTACGAAATCGCTTATATGGCAGTGACCCCTGCTTATCAAGGGAGGCATATAGGCAAATCGTTGTTGAAAAAAGCAATTGATAAAGCAATACTGGCGGGGGCGAAGCAAGTTTATTTAGTAACAAGTACAAAGCTGAAAGCATCGCTCGAAATGTATCGCACTTTCGGGTTTAGAGAATCACCACTCGACCCCGAAATGTCTGTTTATCAAGGTTCTGATGTAAAAATGACTTTGAATTTAAAATAATGACGTCTATATTTTTCATAAAAACCCCCAAAGATTGGTTAAAATCTTTCAGGGTTTTTATGAAATTATTTTACATTTTGCAGTTTACTTTTACTGAGTGGGGTCATTCCTGCACAATCGTGACTTTATCTACAAAATATTTTGTTTCGCCTCGCCAAAATAGCTGTTTGGTATATTCTGTATATTTTACCGTTACTCTTTTACCTGTTGATTCCGCTTCTTGCAAAGCTTTTACAGCGTCTTCATCTTTGACTGAAAAGAACCAAACATTGCCGCCTGCTACTGAACTCGTACCATCGTTCGGTACCATCACGGCACTCATTTGAAGTTCACCTTCCCATGTTTTGAATACATATCCTTTGTGGCTCAATTTACGCAATAAGCCTGTTCGTGAGCCTTCGCTATAAGGATAATAAAGAATGAATGCAGAATAAAGAGCAAATATTAGAGTGATAATTGCTAAAATCCATAAAAATTTGCGGCGCAATTGCCACGATGCTACGCGGGCTTTTACACTGTCTCCTATTTCGTTGATTGCCATAGTTAATCTATTTTTTAGTGGTGAAATTATTTAAATTTATAAACAAATAATCAAAGTTTTAGTGCGCTTCTAACCAATTATTTCCAACGCCCATACCCACCTCAATCGGCACTTTCAGATTCGGAATAGCATGTTTCATGCAATCTTCAACAAGATGTTTAATGGTTTCCAACTCAGGTTTGAAGACATCGAAAACCAATACATCATGCACCTGCAAAACCAATTTTGTTTGCAACTGCTTGTCTTTCAATATTTTATGAATATTAATCATCGCTATTTTTATCATATCGGCTGCCGAGCCTTGTATGGGTGTATTGATAGCCACCCTTTCCGCTACGCTGCGAGCGAGGCTGTTACGGCTGTCTATATCCCTTAGTATTCGACGTCGCCCCATGAGTGTGGTCACATAGCCGTTTTTACGAGCGTCCTCTACGACGGTCTCCATATATTTTTTTAAATCTTTATATTGAGCAAAATATTGGTCAATCAATTGTTTCGCTTCTGCACGTGAAATACCTAATTGATGCGATAGATTTTGAGAACCTGCACCGTAAAGAATACTAAAATTCACCGTTTTAGCATTGCGGCGTTGTTGCGAAGTGACTTCACTGAGGGGTACGCCATATACCTTTGCAGCTGTTGCTTGATGAATATCCAAACCCTCATTAAAAAAACCCAACATCGCTTCTTCTTGAGCTAATTCAGCAATCAAACGCAATTCAATTTGACTATAATCTGCTGAAAGCAACACATAATCCCCATTGCGAGGAATAAAAGCCTTACGGACGCGCCGACCTTCTTCAGTGCGAATGGGGATATTTTGCAAGTTTGGATTGTTGCTACTGAGTCGACCCGTAGCGGCTAATGCCTGATTGAATGACGAGTGGATGCGCCCCGTTTTAGGGTTTATCATGCGTGGCAAGGCTTCAACGTAAGTGGATTGCAATTTTGCCAAGCCTCGATAATCCAAAATTGCACGGGCGATAGGATAATTTTCAGCCAGTTCACTCATTTTTTCTTCATCGGTAGAATATTGATCAGTTTTACCCGTTTTTTTCCAACGATAAGGAATTTTCATTTTATCAAATAAAATATCACCAACTTGCTTGGGCGATGCAATATTGAAACGCGCACCTGCTAATTCATATACCCTATTTTCATAATCCCTTATTTTAACATCCAATTCCTTAGCAAAATCATTCAAATAGTCAGCATTCACTCTAATTCCATTGAATTCTAACTCCGTCAAAACCTCCACAAGCGGCATTTCAATGGTATGAAATAAATTATTGAACCCCTCAGTATCGAGCTTAGGTTTTAAAAATTCATATAATTGAAACGTCACGTCAGCATCTTCGGCAGCATAATCTTTTACTTTTTCCACCTTAACATCGCGCATAGAGAGCTGATTTTTACCCTTGCCAATCAACGTTTCAATTGAAACTGGCTCGTAGAACAAGTAATTTTCCGACATATAATTCATGTTGTGGCGCAAATCCGGCTCTATCAAATAATGCGCTATCATGGTGTCAAACTCCACACCTTGCATTTCAATGTCGTACCATTTCAACACAATCAAATCATACTTGATATTTTGACCTATTTTTTTAACATCAGGATTTTCAAACAGCGGTCTGAATTCGTTGAGTAATTCTTTTGCTGCTGTTATATCAGCTGGCACAGGCACGTAATAGCCTTCGCTTGCCATTGTAGAAAAGGACATGCCGACCATTTGCGCTTGATTGGCATCAATATTTGTCGTCTCGCAATCATAAGCAAACAGCTTACTTTCA
>JAYTON010000114.1:0-5158 GCA_043747725.1 Saprospiraceae bacterium | reverse complement strand
GTTTGTTAGTTACACTAAGATTTGCGAATATTGCTCCGACTATTAATTCAATGCTCATAATAGTCGTGAAGTTTTTGGTGTGTAACCAACTTTACGACTTTTTTTTATTCTTTTTTACTTTTTTTAATGCTTCATTTGTATCCGTGATAAAATGCACGGACTATTGTTAACATGAGTTTGTATTATTATTGAAAACCAAAAATAATTAATAGGACAGCTGCGATAATACCAATTACTAATGCCATCCGGCTCTCGTTTTGTTTAGGTTCTTCTTGAGAAGAGTTGGAGTCTCGGAAATCTTTATTTCCGAATTGGTTGTTAGGACGATTCATGGTTTAAGCAATTTTAATCAAAATAACGTGGTTAAAGAATATAATTAGTTGTAAGATTTGATATTAAATGATTAATGCGCTTACAGGTAAGTAATTATGAAGTGATACCACAAAGATATAAAAGTATTTTAATTTAAAAAAATATAAATATAATTTTTTTATAATTAAAAAGCCATTCGGATTTTACTCAGAATGGCTTTTATTTATTCTTACAAAATATTTTAATGTTATCGTTGAATCATATCATTGACAATGGCTATCTTATCTAATTCGCGGCTAACTGCCAATCTTTTGATGTTAAAAAGCCCATATTTTGATAAATCAGCGATTTCAAACCATTGACGTTCAGGGTTGCCTAATTTATAAGCGTATAATTTGCTACCATTACCTATTATAAAAGTGCCATCTGGTAAAAGCACAAAATCCTCACTGCCGGGTATGGCTTGAATAATGATTTCGGAAGCATAAGTAACAGGGTCTAATGATTTGATGTACCACGTTTGAGGAGTAGCTTTTTGAACATAAGCCAATTTCCCATCATTCAACCGAGCCATCGAGCGTCCAATGCCTCCTGCCAATTGAACGGAGGATTGATCATCTACATTCACTATTTTCAAGTAATTATTACTCCCACTCACTATAAAAAGAGCTAATTTTTTATCAGACAACCAACAATGGTAGCCAATGTTTTGATGCATCGGCAGCAAATCGCGACCAATATTGGTGCGGTCAAGCGGATATGTCCAGAGTCGCTGCGTCCCTTTTTGAGTCGCATCTACGCGGATACATGAGATGTTGCGCCTATCAGGCATCAGCGTGGGTGAATACTCCGATTCACGCGTAGCAGTCACTTGAGTTAATACGTTATTAAGTAGCGAGAGAGAATAAATCTCCGTCTGATTGGTATCATAAGGCGTTTGCACAGCTACATAAAGTTCATTATTATTGACCCATTGAGGCTGATTATTGTAGCCATGAGGATTGAAACTTGTTAAGAAGCGGGCATTTTTGAATCCAATTTCCTCACCCGTTTTTTCCATATCAAAACAGTAAATATTGGTATTAGGCAACTGACATACTGAGGGGGTGACGAAAGCCAACGTCAACATAATGGGCAGATATTTGAGGAGTGTTCGCATAGTCTTAAATATTTTAAATTGAGTTAATATTTTTTATTAATTTAATATTTAATGTATAAGTTATTGATAATATAATTTTTATGAGCAATCTAATATCTGAATATCTATTTTTTAATATCTAATTATAGTGAAGGGCATCACTTTTTCATTTTTTGCAAATAATAAAAAGGAATACCTAAAGCTATAATGAGCAGCCCTCTACCCGTATTCGCTGTTCGGGTATAAAGCAAAATTAAGCAAATTGCTAATGCTAACAAAATATAAATAATAGGTGTGATGGGATAGCCCGGCACTTTGTAGGGGCGCTCCATATCAGGTTCTTTTTTTCTTAAAATAAATATGCCAGCAATAGTGACGACATAATAAATCAGCGAAACAAAAGTTGCATAATCCAATAAATCACCATAAGTGCCCGACAAACAGAGTAGCGATGCCCAAGCACCTTGTATCCAAAGTGCCATGCCCGGCACATTTGCATCGTTGAGCTTGCCCGCGCCTTTAAAAAATAAACCATCCTTCGACATCGCGTAATACACTCGCGCACCTGACAATATCAAGCCCGAATTGCATCCAAATGTAGAAATCATAATTAAAACAGCCATCAAACCAGCTGCTACACTACCAAATATTTGAAAAGCCGCCGCGGTGCCTACGCGGTCATTATCGGCAAACATAATGCCTTTTGATAAAACATCTAAACCATTAGGATCGCCTTTCATAGGCAACAAATTGAGGTAAGCGAGGTTGGCACATATATATACAAAGGTAACGATGCCTGTACCCAATAAAAGACTGAGGGGTATATTGCGGCGAGGATCTTTTATCTCGCCGGCTATAAAAGTGACGTTATTCCAAGAATCCGAAGAAAATAATGACCCAATGATAGCTGTTCCAAGCCCTAAAACCAAAGCCATGCCACCAATATTTTGAGTCACCCAAGCACCCGTATCAGTCTTAACAGTTTGAGTCGCAGCCCATGCATCAGTAAAATTTTGACCCATTAACCCTGATTTGGCACCGACGATAAAACCTGCGATGATAAGTGCAAAAAGGGCAACTAATTTGGCTAAGGTGAAAATGAGTTGTATTATTTTACCATAATTAATGCCTCTACTGTTGATATAAGTCAGTAAAAGAATGCTTCCCATGGCAAAAAGCTGTGGCGCACTGATTTTCAAAAAACCTAAATCCAATAAAATATTCGTCGGGCTGAGTGCGCCCCAAAAATGCCCCGTATATTTGGCGAATGCCATTGCTACGGCAGCAATAGTACCCGTTTGTATAACGGCTGCCACCGACCAACCATACAGAAAAGCGGTCAAATCGCCCCAAGCTTTCTTGATATAGACGAACTGTCCGCCTGCTTTGGGCATCATACCTGCCAACTCGCCATAACTGAGTGCACCAAAAATAGTCATCACTCCAGTTAGTAGCCAAAGGAAAATAAGCCATCCTGCGGAGCCAACCGTTCGACTCATATCTGCTGAAACGATAAAAATACCTGAACCAATCATGGAGCCGGCTACGAGCATCGTGCCGTCGAGTAAGCCAAGCGACCGGCGAAATTCATTTACTGGTTGTTGTTCCGTCATTAGAATATATAAGTTGATTTCAATGAAAAGGCATTGCTATTGTCTAATAATTTTCTAAAAAAAAACAAGATAAAAAAACCTTTTGGAATGGCTTTATACTGAGGGGGTCTTTTTTTTTAGAGGGTGCTTTAAACTGAAATCAATTACAGACATGACATAATTGAAAGGCTGTATGACAATGCTCTGGAACAAGTATTTAAATATTCTACTCAGAATTTACTATTTAAGTTAGTACTATTTTCCTATTTAGAAGCGTTTCAAAATCAACTTGTTCTTGTTCATTTTTAAAAATACTTTTAGGTACTATAACTATAATAACTGCACTATCTGTTCTAAAAAGTTAGGTAAAGATTTTTAGTTTGTTTCCACTTATTACAGACCTTAAAAGAGTGATTCTTTTTCTTGGTTTAACCACAATGAGGGCTGTTCACGACTATTTTTTACTCAAAGAAGAACATGACTGATCTCATAATAAAGATACTTATTTTGAATGTATTGAATTATTCGTGGATTTAGGATATTTGGGAATAGCTGATGATTTTATTATTCAAAAATTGAATATTCCCATTAAAAAACCTCAAAAATCTAAGAATAACCCAGATCCACAATTAATCGATGAACAAAAAGAACATAATAAAACCGTTTCACAAACAGAGTCCGTATTGAACATGCTATTGGTTCTATGAAAATTTTCAATATTATGGCTCATATTTATCGTAATCATAAACAAGGATTTGAAGATTTGTCCGCTCGCATTTGTGCCGCTTTACATAACCTTAAAATCTCTATCAAATAACTCTTTTTAATTTTTGAACATGTCTATTGAAGGCATAATTTTTTAATATACATGTCCACATATTCAGCCATTTGTTTTGATTTGTATTGCATCACAAAGCGAGGATGCTCTAAAGCGATGATTTTATCAAAAAAGTGGTGTTTTTCATTTAGTTTTCTTAGAAATTGCACATTTTTACCTGTTCCGAGACAAAAACAAACGTCTTTTTCAAAGCCCATTTTTAAAAGTGTCTCTATATTTTTAACGATATAGTCATAAACAGCTTCCGTCAAAGCATGGCTATCGTAATAATTATAATTCACCTCTCTATCTCTCTCATTCCGTTTTGTAAAACCCAATGGACAAACGGAATTGATATAAAAATCACCATAAAATACTTCCACTCCGCCATAAGCCTTGATGACTTCATAAACAAAAACTGAGGATAACTCCTTTGTCTGAGGAATAGCGTCTGATACGATATTGCATTTTTCTTTCAATCGAACCGAGTCGGTAAAAGGGATACCTGTTACGCCTGCCCCAAATCTGCCCGGATTAATGCCCATTATCAGGCGTCGAGGATGGGAATCGTTGTAAAATTGGCGATAAAATACTTCAGTTACGCTTCGTACTGAGGGGTTTAGGTAGGGATTCATCACGCATATATGCTCGGGCAGAGAAACATTGAGCGCAAGATTGAGATTATATTCAATAATTTTATCGGCAAAAGACATTTAAGGAGAGGCTTTTAAACTGATTTTGTTAAAAAATATTCAATTGCCAATTTATAACCCATGATGCCCATACCGACAATTATACCTGCTGCTTTTGCAGAAATATACGAATGATGCCTAAAGGCTTCCCGTGCATGAACATTAGAAATATGCACTTCTACAAATGGCACTTTTACTGCACCGATGGCATCAGCTATGGCAACTGAAGTATGCGTGAAAGCACCTGCATTCAAGACGACACCTATATAATTGTCATCAAAACCGACGGCATGTATTTTATCTATCAAAACACCTTCATGATTGCTTTGACAATATTCGATGGATACTGAGGGATATGTCCTTTGTAAAATGGCTAAGTAATCTTCAAAAGTTTGACTGCCATAAATATGCGGCTCACGCTTACCCAGCAAGTTTAAATTGGGTCCGTTTATGATTAAAATTTTCATTCTCAACAATTTTACTATCTAAAATCTAAAGTCAAAACATCTATTGTCTAACTAAAAAAGCTGCCCTTGCATACTCGGTGGTGGCACTGCTCCGACATGGCGATAGGCTTTTTCAGTCGCTTCTCGCCCGCGAGGTGTCC
>JAYTON010000113.1:0-4978 GCA_043747725.1 Saprospiraceae bacterium | reverse complement strand
GTGTGGTCAACCAATCAACTCAATGGAAAAGAAACAGTTTGGTTTCCGCCTTTCCCAGGTAGAGGTACGCCCATTGTTCGCACGGATATGTTACAAGTGAGAGAGTCAGACTTAACCGTTTTAGCAGCTACATATGGACGGGGCTTATGGACAACGACATCGCTGGGGTCGCCTAAATCGGTGATTGATTATAATGGCGTTTCTTATGTGAATGCTCCAACGGTTTTCAAAGGAGAATCCTCCAATGCTGCTGAAAATTTCCTTTGGAGTTTCGGTGATGGTACGACTGATACGCTTGAAAATACTAATCATGTTTATAATCAAACAGGTATTTATAATATTGCTTTAAAAATAAATGGCGATGATAAACTCACGTCTAATAGTAAACTTAAAATTTTACCGCTATTACCGACACCTTATAAAAGTGCTAAAAGTGGCTATCTCGGTAATTTTGAAACGACGGATGAACATTTCGGCACTTATAGCCCAACAGGTTCTCAATTTGAGCGCGGCAAATCAGCTATTATTGGCAAATCAGGTACGCACAGTGGGAATAATGCCTACGTATTAGGCATAAAAGAACAATCCTATCAGAAGAATACAATAGCTTATTTATACTTGCCTATGTTTGACATGACTCAAAAAAGCATTTATCAATTCAGTTTTTGGGCATTTTATGATATTCAACGCGGATATGATGGTATGCAAGTCGAGTATTCATTGGATAAAGGCGTGAATTGGCAAACGCTCGGTTCTGCTGCTGATGCCGATTGGTATGACTATAATAATACAACAGTTGGGGGCGGTGCTTTCCAAATAGGTACGGCATATTTTACTGGACAATTGGATGATTGGAAACGCTTTAAACTTAATATCAGTCCTTTGGCAGGTAATGCAAATGTGGCTTTCCGTTTTGTTTTCAAATCTGATGGCGACCTTGCGAATGGCGCAGGTGTAGCCATTGACGATGTAGAAGTGTCCAAATATGAAGGAGAATTGAAAACGGCTATTGTCAATCAAAGCGGTGCATTTACGAAAGCACAAACGGGTATTGATGTCAAATTCCAAACGCAGCCTGAGTTTTTTGCTAAAAACTTTGAACTTGAAATATCTGAAAATGGTAAAACTTTTAAAAAAGTAGAAACTTTCAAGGCAAAGGGTATTTCATCGGAGGAGCTGCTTGAATATAGGACTACCGTGGGTGGTACGCCGTTCGATATTTATTATTTTCGAGTAAAAGCCATTAATGAAAATGCCGCTTCTAATTATAAACTGGATTTTTATTCTGAGCCCTTTGTAGTGAAGCGATTTAAAGACACGCCGTTGTCTGTCAATAAAGCTTATCCAAGCCCTTTCAAGGATTTTATTGGCATTTTATTCACAGATTTTGTTCAAGATGATGTTGAATTTCAGCTCTATGATGTAGCAGGTAGACTTATCACGACTGAAAAGTTGAAAATATCAGGCATTTATCATGAAATCAAAACGGTCGGTTTGCCAAAAGGTATTTATTTATTGAGTGTGACTATTGGGACGAATAAGCCTGTGTCTTTTAAGATGTTTGGGGGGAATTAAGTTGAATAAATTTAAATGTAAAATTTAGCACCCCCTCAGTATAAAAAGCATTTTTTCAAAAAAAAATGGTCGTTTTCAATTGAAAACGACCATTTTTAATATCCAAAAAGTTAATAATTTAGAAATTGTAATTAAAACCAAAACGAATATCGAAAGGCTGTTTGAAAGAAGTAGAAGGCAATGTGAAATTATACATCAATGAAATTTCATAACCAATCAAGCCGCCACCTGATGTGTAACCCACACCCGCATATGTATTTTGCCTACCCTCTCTAATGGGTTTGTTATTAGAACCCAATAAGATATTACCGCTGACATCTTCTTGATAACTTCTTAAAAATTCATGCTCTCCTTGGACGAAGAAATTTTTAAACAATTTGTATCGTACAAATGGACCTGCTGAAAACTCCGTCAATCCCAATGACGTAGCATATCCACGAGAGTCAAAACCTTTGTAACTTGTATATGTCACACCTATACGAGGACCAGCTGATAAGCCACCGATAATTTTGTAACCAACCATTGGTGTCACGCCAATAACAAAAACGCTTTGACCGCTACCACCGCTAAAGCCGAGATTGAAATTGCCGCCATACCATAAGCGGTGTTTGAAGCCACCCGATTCATCGAAATAGTCGTCTGCTTTTTTCGTTTTTTTATTAGGATTAGTAGTAGCTGGCGTTGGCGTTTGAGAATCATCTCTTTGCTCTGTCGGTTGAGGGTTCTCAGTATTTTTATCTTTCCGCCTTTGAGCAGAAGCATCAGAATAGCTTAATAACAATAAGAATGTTGCCATAAACCCGATGTTCAGTATCTTTTTCATTGTCGTATGATTTTACGAATTTTAGTTAATAAATTGAATTTATTGTATTATAATGATTGTTTTAACTGAATGTTCAAACAAAATTAACATTTTATACATAAACGTTCTTTATCCTCTCTTGGATTCTTAAAAAATAATTAAAATGTATTAAATAAAGGTTAAAATTGCTTCGTGATTGACGTGTCATCAACTCAAATCACGAAACAAATAGCAGCTAATTCCCTGCAAAAAGGCGATTAAATGAGGCTGGTACTGAGGGGTCAGGTTTGACATAGTTATTGGCTTCCAAATATTGCATCCATTTCACTGCCCGCTTCGTTGGCGAGTAGGTGTAAAAAGATTGGTTTTCATTCAATTTTTCATTGAACCCCAATTTAGTTTTGAATTGCAATTCCAATAATTTAATGACACCATAAGTGAAATAATCTCTTTGAAAACCACCGCCTGTGAAAGGTGCAACGATTTCAAATTTCAAGATATTATAAATTTTATTGAAATCTAATTCTTCACTTTCATGAGCAAAATCAACTCCGAATTTTTTTAAATAAAATTTATAAAAATCAATTTCTTTCATAACTCTATGATTTTCAATGAGTTGCTTGACTGATTCTTTATCAGGATTGAAAATAGGGATGCCAAAATCTTTATATAAAAATGCTGTCGGATTATAGCCCGGTTTTTTACTCAGCTTATCAAAATACCCTGCTACTGTTCCAATTTGACTAAAATTAATGCGCACCAAAATAGCTTCCTGAATAGCGGCTTTGGATTCTTCCGAAATATCGAGCGCAAAAGAGGCTTCCAATTTTTCAGATAATGAAAGACCTATATTTTGCAATTCAGCAACATGCCTCAGGGTCGTTTGTTCCTCAAATTCTGAAATGAGTTCACTATTGGTCAAATAATTTGAAAGCGTTTCAATGGCTAATTTTTTCTGATAGTCACTTATTTTTTCATTAAAAACTTGCTTCAAAAACCAATCAACTTTAAAAAGAGCATTGTAAAACGAGCCTAAATCATCCACCGAATAAGCCTGCGTTTTTCTATTGATAAAAGACCACATGGTTGAATCATTGTCAGTTTCAAATATTTTAATAAAATCATCCAAATCTTTTTGTACAATATTTAAAGTATCGAAGGCTGGTAAATCTTCACTGACTTTAAAAGGGATGTAGCTTTTAAATAAACGAATATCACTGAAGGTTGTCAATCGTTTTAATGCATTGATTATCAATGGTTTATGCTTGGCAGTAAAATATTTAGATTTACTGACTTCCAATATATCATCCATAGAAGGGTTCTCAGCCGTTTTCAAAAACAGAGCTTGTTCTTCAAAAAATTGCTTGTCCCAGATGCGATAATTTTTCTGATCCTTGTACCACATACGCCGCCAAACGGCTCTTTTATCTTCAGCTTTAACGCTGTGAGCATATATATTTTCGAGCAAAATAACCACTCTATCACTCACGCGGATACCTTTGATGCCATTGGCTTCATCGCGCTCATAAGTACCTAAATTTTCATGTGATTTGATTTTTCTATCATCCATAATGACTGCAAAAAGCTGCGGCACAGCCTCAATAGAAGGATGCAAATCCAGATAATCCATCATCAGCCTAAGGACTTCTTTATCATTTTCAGATTGAATTTTACCCACTATGCGCTGATAATCTGATTCACGCGGCGCAGGCAACATTTTCATATCACCATTAGCAAAACTGAGGGGGTCATTAAGAAACAGGTCGAACATGGATTTAGTTTCTTTTTTATTATCCTCAGCGGCTCCAATGACTACATTAATTTGATTAATAATATCTTCATCGCTTTCTACTGCGGCTATTTCAGAAAAACGTGTTTTGAGTGCATTTTCTATTTTATTAATTTTATTCTGATAGGAATTACAGATTCCAACCACACCTATTTTTTTAAATAAAAAGCTTTTCTTTAAGAAAAAACGCAATTGATTATCATTATTAGTGATAGGCGTCCACAATTTTGTGTAAAGAAAATCTAATATTCTACCGATTGAAAAAGACATTTCTTGATTGCTCGAATACAGGCATCCATAAAACTCAATTGGAGTCAAATCATCTATTTCTGCATATTTAATTATTTGATTTTCAATAGCAAATCGCGTTTGAGGATTCCTATTTTCGTATAAAATATGCATCAATGAATCCATCCTATCAGACAATTGATAACTCATTTTATTCTTTTTACAAAATGCCACTAAGCGCGTCATTTGTTCTAAAAAGCCATAATGAATATCAGGCAAGTTGCGATTATAATTACGGAGTAAAGAGCGATATTTTTCGGTTAATTCAGTTATTGCAGTAGGATCGCCTTGCGCCAATTGCAGAAAAGAGGCTCTGGCAACACTGTCATTTTCAGAATTTAAACGGCGGAAAAGCCGTTCATACTCTTCAGTGCGTTGTGCAATTTCTGTTTTATTGACAAAAATGCGCCTCGATTCATCCCATTCATAATCCTCACTATGATTAGCCCAATAGCGTACAAAGTTTTTATATTTTTGAATATAATCTATTTTTGCAATGAATTGCCCCCCCCTCAGTTCAGACG
>JAYTON010000112.1:0-3535 GCA_043747725.1 Saprospiraceae bacterium | reverse complement strand
CCAAGATGTTTGCTTGTACCTATCGGTGTTGATACAGCACCAACCGGGGTTCTAAAAATTAATTTGTTCATAATTCTTGATAATTTTATTGCCTACTCTTTAATAAAGGATTTTCGGCTGATTCCTTTTTGAAGATAACATGCGTTAATAATTTTGGGATTTAATACAATTGATTACAAATGTAAACCCTTTATAAACGTCTATACATCCCCAATATTGGGGATAATATTATTTTTAACCACTTTTTACTGAGGGGGTATGCCTCAATCAAAAAGCCTTTTGCTGTGGGCAAAAGGCTTTTTGATTGACTGTATATTTTATTGTTTAATGGAGAAGAATATTTATTTTTTAAAATCTATAAGTCCTTCAAAAATGTCTTCAACTGCAATAGAGAACTCTTCAAAGATACCCACTCTAATATTATCGCCTTGCACGTATGGACGATGGTCTGCTTGATAACTATTGTTCTTATCTAACCGATAGACTAAAACGGTTTCGTCCTCGACACTCGCTATCCAGTATTCTTGAACACCCGATTCTTCATATACTTCAAATTTATCTTTCACATCTTTTTCAGCGGTGCTTTTTGACAAAATTTCTACTATCAAATCGGGTGCACCAATACAGCCTCGACGGTCAATTTTATTTATATCACAGATGATGCAAATATCAGGTTGTACAACTGTGGTAATGTCTTTATCTGATTTACGATGATGCAATGGTTTTGGCAAACGCACATCAAAGGGTGCATGATAAACATCACAGGGTTTCTTATAAAGATAATTGGCAAAAACTCGATATAAATTACCTGAAGTCTTTTGATGATTAGATAATGGGGCAGCCATCCGAAAAACACGCCCTTTGATGAGTTCTACAACTTCATCAAATGTCCATTTCACATAATCAGCATACGTGTATTCTTTTGTTAAATCTAAATCTTTGAATTCCATATCTTTATTTTAAGAACAAATATACGGTTTTTATTCAAAAATCATGGGTAATGCCCTTGAGAGGATACGAATAGTTAATACGACTCTATTATTTAATTTCTATCGCATCAATTTCTTTCATAATCCTATCCGTTTCAAACAAAGCCACAATAATCTTTTGATAATGCAAAATATCCTCAAATTCTAATGTCCTTTCTTTGCGGTCTTTGAGCCATTTTTGGGCGGGTTGGTAGCCGCCGATGTAAAAATTCCACGCGACTTCAGGTACATTGTTAAAATATTGGGTGTCATTGATATAAACTTTGCCAGCCCTCCTTCCGTCCTCCCAAAGGGAGGAAACTTCAAAATAGGGTTTTGTCACCACATTATTGCCATCTATGGGATATTGGGTGATATACTTTTCTACGACGGGACTTTCCAATAAATGTATTTGCCGTAGCGCACCGCCTAACTTGACCAATTGCCAAAACGTCGCAACATCTTTGGGATACGGCACGCGGGGGAAATCTATTTTCAGAAATTCCTTGTATGTCTCTCTATAATCGGGGGAATGCAGCACGGCATAGATGTAATCCAATACATCTATCGGGGCAAACGTCCCGTCCGTGCTTTCTTTTTCATTCGTGAACTTTAAGCCGACCCCCTCAGTAATTTGCTTTAAAATATCGGGGTTGAGGTTCGGCGTTCTTGATTGGGTTGTAAATAAATCGTTTGTTTCGGCGTAAAGGTAAAGAGGATATACATAGCCCCTTTCCCTTGATTTATTAGAAACAAAAGAATCATCAACAATTTTATTCGTTACAAATATATGAGAATAACTATCTGAAACTAATTGACGACATAAATCAATTCCAATATTATCACCTTTTAAGAAATGTTGCATGACTTTTCTTACAGTTCTCCAAACTAATTTATCTTCATAAAAAACAAATCTATTATCAAACGGTCTGTATGAAATAGGTTCAATAAATTTTGTTAAATCGATTTCATTTTTAATATTATCATAACCTTGTAAAATATTCCATCCTTGTTTTTTATTTACTCTAAATTTTTTATGTAATATTTCAGAGTCTCTGTCACATCTTTGAAAGGCTTGAAATTTGTGTAAAAGTTCAATTTTATCTTTTTTTATTACGAAATCATCATGAGCAGTTATTAAACCCACACCATTAACAATAAATAACTCATTTATACTAAAACCTTCATCATAACTTATTTGACCTTTAAAATCTTTGCTGGCAAAAAAGTAATTCGGTGCCATATTCGATAGTTCTTTGTAAGCAACAGTTTTAATTGAATTTTCAATTAAAAAATCATATTTCATTTCACGTTTACCCAATAAATCATAATGAAATACCTTACCCAATTCATTGTTTTTTTTCTTACCTGTTTTTATAAATATATTGATTGAAACGCCTTGCATGATATCAAATACATTTACATCTACACTACCATCTTGTGCTGTTTCATTTTTCTTACTATTACCATGTAAGTCAATTGTATATATTTTATCGTAAGTTTTAAGTAAATTCCAACGCATTCCTCTAAAAGTTGGATTATCAAGAAAGCCATGCGGATTAATAAAAGCTAAAACGCCACTGCCATTTTTTTCAATAAAATGCTGACCATAGCGTAAGAACTTCACGTAATCATCATTTATCCATTTAGGATTTCTTTCTTTTAGCTTTTCTTTTCCACCAGGCTCTTTTTTATAATCTTCCATCAATTGCATAATCCATTCGCCTTTATTTTGACTTTCACCACTATACGGCGGATTCCCAATCACACACATAACAGGCGAATCTCTTTTAATATGATTGGCTTCATTGGCTTCTGAACTCAACCAATTGGCGAATAAAGTGTCTGTATCTTGGTGGTGTTCCTCAAGGCTATTCGTGAGATAGATTCTAAAACGCTGGTCACGAGTGGGTTTATACCCCGTTTCAGTCAAAAGCAAATCTAATTTCAAATGCGCCATCGCATAACTCGCCATGAGCAACTCAAAACCATTGAGGCGCGGCAATAAATGCATTTCTACATAATTGCTCCAAATCCCTTGCTGTCCCTCAAATTTTTTATGAATGTGCTTGACCACTTCTGCTAAGAAAGTGCCTGTGCCTGTGGCAGGGTCGAGAATTTGTACCCGATGCACGGTTTCCTCTATGGTTCTAATATTGTTTGTGTAGCGTCTATCGGTAGCTTGCAGGTTGATTTTAATCTTGGTTTTGCTGGTATCAGCCAATCCATTGGGCAAATCAAATTCGGATTTCAATATATCATCCACCGCCCGAACAATGAAATTGACAACAGGCGCAGGCGTGTACCAAACGCCCCGAGCTTTTCTGAGTTTCGGGTCGTATTCACTGAGGAAAGTTTCATAAAAATGGATAATCGGGTCAGCCCCCACCTGACCTCCCCCGGAGGAGGAGGAAAATTGCTTGCCGTAATTTCTCAGAATTTCAGCCACATTACAAGCCAAAAATATTTCCACCAAACTATCTACAATCCATTTGATGCGATCATCAATATCGGGACCCGCAATGTAGCCAAAGAGTTTACGCAAAAACGGATTGGATTTAGGAATC
>JAYTON010000111.1:0-2003 GCA_043747725.1 Saprospiraceae bacterium | reverse complement strand
AACTCAAAGCAAATTGTTATAATTTAAAATTATTCAAGCAATTTTTAAAAACAATCAAAGTGTCCAAAACACCCTTTTTACAATATGTACAGTAATATTCAAAAAATTATTATTAATTGAAAGAAAAGCAGTCAAATTCAATAATCATTTATAATCTATGACTAAATTGCCTTCAAATGTCATTGCGAGCGATAGCGTGGCAACTGAGGGCTATAAAACATTGAAATCTAAAACAGCAGCCTCATACAGTAATTCAATAAACATTTAAAATCAATTGATTGATGAAAATAAAATTCTGCGGCGCGGCGCGCGAAGTCACCGGAAGTTGCCATTTGATTACACTTGATAATGGTTTTACAATCCTATTGGATTGCGGTTTATACCAAGGCAACAGCCCTGAGTTGAAAAATTTCAATGATGAATGGCTTTTTGATCCAGCCAGTATTAACTGCATGGTTCTGTCTCATGCCCATATTGACCACACGGGCAGGATTCCAAAATTGGTAAAAGATGGTTTTCACAACACCATTTATAGTACACCTGCCACAAGAGCTTTGTCTGCTATTATGCTGCTCGATAGTGCGGGAATTCAAGAAAAAGATGCTGAATATGCCAATGAAAAAGCCATAAAACAAGGGAGAGAAGGCAACATTCAGCCCCTTTATACCAGTGAAGATGTTCAAAAAGCGATGAAACTTTTTGCCAGTTACAATTATGAGCGGTGGTTTCATGTTCATCCTAATGTAGAGGTTTATTTTACTGATGCAGGACATATCCTCGGGGCGGCGTGCGTCACCTTGAAAATTACTGAGGGGGGTAAAACCACAATGCTCGGTTTTACGGCAGATATTGGTCGCCCTAATCGCCCTATTTTACGCGACCCGCAAATAATGCCCGAAGTAGAATATTTGCTGTGCGAATCCACTTATGGTGATCGTTTGCACGGTGCAGAGCCTCAGGAAGTAGGTAAATTTATCAATATCATCAATGAAACTGTACAAAGGGGCGGTAAAGTTATTATTCCTGCTTTCAGCGTTGGGCGCACGCAGGAGATTGTATTTATGCTCGATAAATTAGCGAATGAAGGGCGTCTGCCTCGTATTCCCATATTTGTGGACAGTCCTTTGGCGGTAGATGCAACGGAAGTTTTCATTGAGCATCCTGAATGTTTTGATGAAGAAATGCATTTGTATATGCTCAAAGACCCTAACCCATTTGGCTTTAAAAATTTGAAATATATCCGTAAAGTAGAAGAATCCAAAGCATTGAATGAGTTGAAAGAGCCGTGCGTCATCATTTCATCGTCGGGCATGGCGAATGCAGGTCGTGTCAAACACCACCTTTTTAATAATATCGAAAACCCTGCTTGCACCGTCCTCATTGTCGGATATGCTACGCCGAATACACCTGCCGGGCAGTTACGCGATGGTGCTCAATATATTCGCTTGTTTGGAGAGCAGAAGCGAGTGAATTGCCGCGTTGAAATCATGGATTCCTTCTCTGCTCATGCCGATTACAAGGAGATTTTGGGTTTTATTGACAATCAAAAGAAAGGGTTGAAACACCTTTGGCTCGTGCATGGCGATTATGAAGTTCAGCAAATATTTCAAAAAACATTGCATCAAAATGGTTTTAATACCGTTGATATACCGGCATTGGGCAGTGAGATAGTGATATAGAATCACAGGTTCAAAACGCTGAAAGCGTTGAATATGAATAGCCCCGAATGAAATTCGGGTTCAATTAACACGTTTTTTGTAACCCCGAATGGGGTTAAATGTAAAAAATTAAACTTTTTACATTCAACTCCTTCGGAGTTAATTCAATCCCTTCATATCACAACCCGAATTTCATTCGGGGCTATTCATATTCAACACCTCCGGTGTTTTTAACCCTTAATTCGCATATGATTTTATTAAAATGGGCAAGTTTTAAATTTAAACAATATGTTTAAAATATTTTCAAGCACTTATCAAAATCTGTATTTGACGCGCCGCTTTTTT
>JAYTON010000110.1:0-27039 GCA_043747725.1 Saprospiraceae bacterium | reverse complement strand
TCACTTTTTATAGATATGTCTTCAATTGCCCCTTCAACGGCGCGTAATATTTTTGATTTGATGCTTAAAAAAGGCGTTGAAGCCTTAGATGCCCCCGTTTCGGGTGGTCAAGTAGGTGCAGAAGCGGCGACATTGTCTATTATGGTAGGCGGTACTGAAAAAGCCTTTAACGTAGCCTTACCGCTTTTTCAAACTATGGGCAAAAATATCGTGCATATTGGCGAAGCTGGAGCAGGACAAACCACAAAAATTTGTAATCAAATGATAGTGGGTATGACCATTCAAGCCGTTGGAGAAGCCTTTACGCTGGCGAGTAAAGCAGGAGTCAATCTTGAAAAAATGAGAGAAGTATTGCTCGGTGGATTTGCTCAGAGTCGAATACTCGACCTTCATGGACAGCGTATTATTGACCGCAATTTTAAACCCGGTTTTAAAATAAAATTGCATAATAAAGATATGAAATTGGCTTTGCAAGCGGGTAAAGAATACGATGTTGCATTAAAAGGCACTAAACAAGTCGCTGAAATAATGAAGGCAGCTATCGAAGATGGGAATGGAGAATTAGACCACAGTGGCATTATTTTACAAATAGAAAAACATTGAATATGTGATTGAAAGCACTCCTCCTGCCGTGTTCCACTCGCAGTGACAAATCCTTTGGGAGTATTTACTATCAATTTTTAATAAAAAGCGATGAAAACAACAATACCGGTTAAAACAGGACCCAAAATCAAATATATCAATATAACACCCATTGCTACTGTTGACCCACCTTTGCTCAATGCCGCAGGTCTGCACGCACCTTATGCTTTGCGAATAGTTGTTGAATTAATAACAGAGGACAATATCACAGGTGTCAGTGAAATACCTGGGACACTTGACATTGAAAAGGCATTAACTGAATGTAAAGATTTGATAATTGGACAAGATCCGTTTCAAATAAATCAAATAAATGATATGCTCGTTGCTCATTTTGGGAAGGATAATAAGTCTGAACGAGGGCTTTTTCCTTGGGATCAACGCAAATTAGTCCATATTTTCAGTGCTATTGAAGTCGCTTGTTTGGATATTATGGGTAAAATAATCAACCGACCTGTTGTAGATTTATTGGGTGGAAAACGCCGTGAAAGCGTTCCATTTGCTGCTTATTTGTTTTATAAATATGAGGGTGCAGGTGGGAAATTAGAATTTAATATTGACCCTAAAGCAAAAGGTTGGGCAGCTACTCGCCAAGCCAGTGCTTTGAATCCGACTGAAATTGTCGCTCAAGCACAAACGATGTGTCAAGAGTTTGGTTTTAAATCCATAAAACTAAAAGGTGGTGTTTTTGAACCTCGACAAGAGGTAGATGCCATTTTTGCTTTGCGAAAAGCTTTTGGTGAAAACGTCCCGCTCCGTATTGACCCAAATGCGCTTTGGACAATAGAAACAGCCATTCAATACGGTAAAGAAATGGAGGGCGTTATCGAATATTTGGAAGACCCAGTGCGTGGTCAGGAAAATATGGCAACCGTTAGAAAAGCATTAAATATCCCTTTTGCAACCAATATGTGTACGACTTCTTTTGAGGATATACCCCTCAGTATTGAGTTAGGTTCAGAGGATATTATTTTAAGCGACCACCATTTTTGGGGTGGTTTACATGCTTCTATGACGCTTGCAGGGGTTTGTCGGACCTTTGGGCGTGATTTATCCATGCACTCCAATTCTCATTTGGGCATTTCATTGGCAGCAATGGTGCATTTGGGGGCAGCTATTCCCAATCTTCGCTATGCGTTAGATACCCATTATCCGTGGCAATCTGATGAAATCATTACGTCGGGTCGTTTCAAATTTGAAGATGGTCAAGTAGAAGTGCCAAAAGAACCAGGTTTAGGTGTAGAATTGGATAAAACGGCCTTGGCAAAACTCCATCAAAATTACTTGGACTGCGGTTTAACCAAACGCAATGATGAAATAGAAATGCAAAAAGTACAACCCAATTGGACATTTAAGCAAACACGCTGGTAGTTTTAATTTGTCTTATCCCTTATGCAATACAGTTATGAATAAATTAATGAATTGGTTTCTATTTTCAATCCTCACTTTGATTTGGGGAAGCTCTTTTATCTTAATGAAAGAGGGTTTAGTCAAACTATCGGCTTATCAAGTGGCGGCGATGCGGATTTTTAGTGCAGGCTTGGTGCTGATGCCTATTGCAGTGCGACAATTTCGACAGATTCCATTTGATAAAGTTAAAATCATCGTCCTTTCAGGAACCATCGGAAGCTTCATTCCGGCTTTTCTTTTTTGCATTGCAGAAGTACATATCAATAGCTCATTGGCTGGTATTTTGAATGCTTTATCGCCGCTTTTTGCTATTGTGATGGGCGTTTTGTTTTATCAAATGCGGATGAGCAGCCAAAAAATAACAGCTGTAGTTGTCGGATTCATTGGATTATGCTTGTTATTTATGTCAAAAGATGGTTTTTCATTTGAGGGCGATGTATTTTATGCGCTCTTAATTGTTATTGCAACAATGGGATATGGCTTAAATGTCAATATGCTCGCACGGTATTTGGGCGACGTCGGATCGTTGAATATTGCCGCCATTGCTTTCTCTACTTTAGCCGTTCCAGCCTTATTAATCCTTATTTTTACAGGCTATTTTCAAGCTTCGTGGACGGATACAGCATTTTTAAGAGCCACACTTGCAGCCATGATATTGGGTGTTATGGGTACGGCCGCCGCGCAAGTGCTTTTTTATATGCTTCTGAAACGTACCAATGTGCTGTTCTCCTCGCTCGTGACTTATACCATCCCATTTGTAGCGATTTTATGGGGCGTTTTATATGGAGAAACCATTACGGGCTTGCAAATAGCCTGTTTAGTTGTTATATTATCAGGCGTTTATTTTGCTAATCGAACGACAGGAAACCATAAAATGTAAAACCGTAAAATATCCAAAAGGGATACCTTTGGCATAAAAGTATAATTAAAATGACAACTCTCGAATCTGTTTTCAGCCCTGATAATTTTCGCCAACAGGCGCATGAATTGGTGGATATTTTAGCCAATTATTTACAAAATGCTCAAGATGAGACGCTCAAAACGACCATCCCTTGGGTAGAGCCTGAGGACAGTTTGGCTTATTGGCAAGCTGATTTTCAAAAGCCTTTGCTCGACAATCCCAATGCTTTTTTCAAAGAGGTGCTGGTAAAATCTACGCATCTACATCATCCACACTACATGGGGCATCAGGTTTCGACAGTTGCGCCCTTGGCTGCGTTGTCGGGTTTACTGACGGGCCTGCTCAATAACGGCATGGCGGTATATGAAATGGGCTTGGTATCCAACCCTTTGGAGCGCATCGTGACCGATTGGTTGGCGCAACAAATAGGCTTTCGGCAGTCGGGTGGGGGTATGTTGACTTCTGGTGGTACATTAGCTAATTTGACTGCTTTGCTCGCAGCGCGCGCAACAAAAGCGCCAAAAGATGTTTGGACTGAGGGGTCGAATGAACGATTGGCGGTCATGGTTTCCGATGAAGCGCATTATTGCATTGACCGAGCGGCGCGGATAATGGGTTTTGGCTCGGCGGGCATTATCAAGATACCAACCAATGAGAAATACCAAATGCAAACCGATTTGCTTGAAAAATACTACAAAAATGCTCAAAAAGAAGGGTTAACGGTCATTGCTGTTGTGGGGAGTGTTTGCTCAACTTCGACGGGTAGTTATGATGATTTGGAGCCGATTGCTGATTTTTGCGAAAAGCACAATCTTTGGTTTCATGCGGATGGGGCGCACGGCGGCGCGGTGGCTGTTTCTGAAAAATACCGCCATTTACTGAGGGGGGTCGAAAGGGCAGATTCGGTGGTCGTGGATTTTCATAAAATGATGATGATTCCGGCATTGTGTACAGCCTTATTGTTTAAAAATTCGAATCATGCCTTTGAAACATTTCAACAAAAAGCACAATATTTATGGGCAAATCAAGGCTCCAAAGATTGGTTCAATTCAGGCAAACGCACTTTTGAATGTACCAAATTCATGATGTCCGTCAAAATATATGCGCTCATGCGGACTTATGGCGAAGCCGTTTTTAGAGAAATGATAGATACCACCTACGATTTAGGCAAAAAAATGGCTGAAATACTGAGGGGTCGTCCGCATTTTGAATTGCCCGTGGAGCCGCAATCTAACGTCGTTTGTTTTAGATATATTCTCAATAAAACATTGAACATCAATGATTTAAATGCTCAGATTAGGCGGCGACTCCTTGAAAAAGGTGATTTTTATATCGTCCAAACCACCTTGCAAGGTGACATTTATTTACGCGTCACGCTGATGAATCCTTTGACGCAACCGAAGCATTTGGAAGAATTACTGGATGAAATTGAGCGATTGGGAGCAGAAATTAGGTGCTGAATGATACTAAAGGAGATTTTAAAAAGCACATAAAGTTATTATCACCCCTCAGTAAAAAAGCCATTTTGTACATGTAAAATGGCTTTTTTAGTTAAAAATTTGTTTTTTCAGAAAATTTTTCAATAAAATTTTACTTTGAAAAACGGTATTTATTCGATTTTAGTAATTTTGATTTTTTCAAAATAATAGTATTTAATTTCATTTATGATTTATTTACAAAATTTTATTCTTCAATTTTAATTAAAAATTCATTGTTACGGAATTTAATTTTTATAACTGATTTTCAAAAAGCGTTTAATGGTCGTAAAGAGAATAAAAATCTATTTGCGAATTATTCGCTAATAGTGTATCTTTGTTTTATTAAAATTAGAAATCAATTAATTATCAAATTTGAAAGATTTTCTTTTGGTATAACATTTTAAAAATTAAAGCTATGGAAATTAAAATATTGCATCACCCCTCAGATGAAACCGTTGCACGTAGAATCGGTGAAGTGTTAAATGATAATGGTATTTCGTCTCAATTGACTGATTCAGGATTAACTACAAACGGTGTACACATTGCTGTAACAAAACCTTCAGAAAAAACAAAAGAAATATCTCTTTTGACATCCTCTTTTGTACACTTGGATACTAAGCCAGGCTATTAAAATTTCTATTTCAGATATAAAATGAGTTATCCCAAATGTAATGGGATGACTCATTTTTATTTTAAAAAATATTTTACATAATTATTCGTTTATATGAACATTTATCAATACTTTTGCGTTACCATAAAATCAAAAACAAAATTGTACATCTTAATTTATAGAAATGGCTATAGTAGCATATAAAATTAATAGAGAAAAACTTGAAAAAGCCGCTTATATTCTCAAAACGGTAGCGCATCCAACGCGTTTGGCTATTGTGGATTTATTAAGTTTGAATAAGCGATTAAGCGTCAATGAAATTGGTGAAACCTTAGAAGTAGAGCAATCGCTTCTATCTCATCACCTGATTACGATGAAATTGAAAGGTATTCTAAAATCTGAAAAAGAAGGGCAAAGCGTTTACTATTCTTTGAAAGAAAAAGATATCCCTAAGCTCATTGAATGCATTGAGCACTGCGATTGTAATATGTAATCGCCTTTTTTTGAAAAATTACATGAACAAATGTTCATAAAAACATTATAAGATATTTTAACAATCATCTATCTATGATATATTTTGGCTATTTTTCTTCAATTCTTATCGGTATTTCATTAGGGCTTATCGGTGGCGGAGGTAGTATCTTGACGGTTCCTGTCTTGGTCTATTTGTTTTCCGTTGATGCTGTTGTGGCTACGGCTTACTCTCTTTTTATTGTCGGTGCTACAAGTGCTGTAGGCTCATTTAGTTATCTCCAAAAAGGCTTAGTGAATATCAAAACAGCTATCGTTTTTGGGATTCCTTCTATTATCGCTGTTTTTATGACGCGTGCTTATATTGTACCCGCTATCCCGAAAGAGATTTTTCATATAGGCAGTTTTATAATGACTAAAAGCGTGCTGCTGATGTTGTTATTTGCCATATTGATGGTCGTTGCTTCTTATAGTATGATAAAAAAAGTCAACGTTGGTGCAGAAGACGGCTCTCAAAAGCAAGTTTTCAATTATCCACTAATCATTATCGAAGGAGTTATTGTGGGTATATTAACAGGCTTAGTTGGGGCGGGCGGTGGCTTTTTGATCATCCCCGCTTTGGTGCTTTTATCTAAATTACCTATGAAAGAAGCGGTAGGTACATCATTGGTTATCATTGCTGCCAAATCGCTTATAGGGTTCTTTGGTGAAAGTAGTGAAACATTTATTGATTGGACATTTTTATTAACCATAACAGCCCTCGCAACAGTCGGTATTTTTATCGGTTCAGCTTTTTCTAAAAAAATAGACGGCGAAAAACTCAAGCCTGCTTTTGGCTGGTTCGTCCTTGTCATGGGCATTTATATCATCATAAAAGAATTGTTTTTTAAGTAAATAGCCCATGTCACTGCGAGCAGAGCGTGGCAGGAGGAGGTAATTTAATACAACCTATTTAACATTCATCATTCAAAAATTTAATAAAATGATAGTAGAACAAATTTATACAGGGTGTTTGGCACAAGGTGCTTATTACATCGAATCAGATGGTGAAGCAGCAGTGATTGACCCTCTTAGAGAAGTGAAGCCATATATTTTAAAGGCGAAAAAGAGCAAAGCTAAAATCAAGTATGTTTTTGAAACCCATTTTCATGCGGATTTTGTATCAGGACATGTTGATTTGGCTGAAAAAACAAACGCCACAATTGTGTTTGGACCCAATGCAGTCACCGATTTTAAAGCCCATATTGCCAAAGACGGTGAGGAGTTTAAAATAGGAAAATATACCATTCGCACGCTCCACACCCCGGGGCATACTCTCGAATCTACGTGCTATCTTTTACTCGATGAAAATGGTAAAGAGCGTTATCTTTTTACAGGTGACACCTTATTTATTGGCGATGTCGGCCGCCCAGATTTGGCTCAAAAAAGCACCTTAACAATGGAAGATTTGGCAGGAATGCTTTATGATTCGCTTGAAACGAAGATTAAAACCTTGCCTGATGATGTGATTGTTTATCCTGCTCATGGTGCTGGTTCAGCGTGTGGTAAAAACATGAGTAAAGAGACTTTTGATACAATTGGACATCAAAAGAAGGTGAATTATGCCCTTTTAGCCACTTCAAAAGAACAATTTGTGAAAGAAGTAACGGACGATTTAGCAGCTCCCCCTCAGTATTTTCCCATCAATGTGATGATGAATAAGCATGGCTATACGCCTATTGATACGGTTATGAAACGGGGCAATCATGCGCTCAATCCCTCAGCTTTTGAATTGGAAGCGGAGGCAAATGATGCGCTCGTTTTAGATACGCGCAGTGCCGAAGATTTTAGTAAAGGCTTTATTCCGGGCAGTATTAATATTGGTTTGAGTGGTCAGTTTGCACCCTGGGTAGGGGAGATGATTTTGGATATTAAACAGCCTATTTTGATTGTTGCGCCCGAAGGTAAGGAAGAAGAAACCGTTATTCGCTTATCGCGCGTTGGTTATGATGGTACAATCGGCTATCTCGAAGGCGGTTTTAAGGCATGGAAAGCGGCTCACAAACCTGTTGAAACGGTCAATCGTATCACAGCAGAGCAATTTGCTAATCAATGGAAAAAAGCAGCGGTCGTTTATGATATTCGCCGCGATGGAGAATATGCTGCAGAGCACCTTGATGAAGCTTACCATCGCCCCCTCAGTAAAATCAATGATTGGATACGCCATATTGATAAAACCAAGCCTTTTACGATTTATTGTGGCAGTGGTTATCGCTCCATGATAGCGGCTTCTATTTTGAAAGCACGGGGCTACGATAATTTCATCGAAGTGGCAGGTGGCTTTGGGGCAATTGCTAAAACAGGAATGCCTAAGACTGATTTTGTTTGTCAATCAAAGAAAATGTTGGCTTAATATCTGTAAAAAGAAATTATTTTTCGACGATAAATTATTTTTAAGAGTTGATTTGTAATAAAAAACAAGTTTAAAACCAATAAGTATGTTAGAATTAATTCAGCACCCGTGGCACTGGTCAATCGCTGGTATTCTCATTGGATTGACCGTGCCAACATTGTTATTTTTAGGTAACAAACACTTTGGCATTTCTGCCAACCTACGCCACGTCTGCGCGGCTTGTTTGCCCGCCAATATTTCGTTTTTCAAATACGATTGGAAAAAAGAAATCTGGAATTTATTTTTCGCTGCGGGTATTTTAATAGGTGGTTTTATAGCAGCGTATTTTTTACAAAATCCTGAACCCATCCAAATAGCGGCGGCTACAAAAGCCACGTTGGAAGCGCAAGGCATTCATAGTTTTGAAGGGCTGATGCCGACCGATTTGTTTAGTTTTCAAAGTTTGCTGACACTCAAAGGGTTTATTATCATCGTTTTAGGTGGTTTCCTCGTGGGTTTTGGTACGCGCTATGCCGGCGGCTGCACGTCGGGACATGCCATTATGGGCTTATCTAACTTGCAAGTGCCGTCATTAGTGGCGACTATTTGCTTTATGATTGGCGGTTTTTTGATGACTTGGTTTGGGCTACCTTTTATTTTAAGCCTTTAAATAGTGAATTTACTGAGGGGGTAACAATGGAAAAATACGTTCAAAATTTTGCTTCAACTTATTCAGGTTATGCCAAATACCTTTGGAATGAGATACTGCACCCTTCATGGGGCAATTATTTCTATTGGCTCATTGGCATTTCCTTGTTCTTTTGGTTGCTCGAAATTCTATTTCCGTGGCGGACAAAACAGGGCGTATTTAGAAAAGACTTTTGGCTCGATAGCTTTTATATGTTCTTTAATTTTTTCCTATTTTCGTTGGTCGGTTATGCGGCTGTTTCAAATGTTGTGGCTATGGCTTTCAATGACGGGCTTTTGGCGGTTTTTGGATGGCGAAATTTAGTGGCTATTCAAGTCGGGCAGTTACCAGTTTGGTCGCAATTGTTGATACTTTTTATTGTGCGCGATTTTACTCAATGGCATATTCACCGCCTTTTGCATCGCGTCAATTGGATGTGGGAGTTTCATAAAGTGCATCACAGCGTTGCAGAAATGGGCTTCGCAGCACATTTGCGCTTTCATTGGATGGAAAATGTATTTTATCGAACCCTCGAATACCTACCCCTCAGTATGATAGGCTTTGGGATTCAAGATTTTCTATTGGTACATCTGTTTACGCTTGGTTGGGGGCATTTCAATCATTCAAATATCAAAGTACCGTTAGGTTTTTTTAAGTATATTTTTAACAATCCGCAAATGCACTTATGGCACCACGCCGAGCATATACCAAATCGAACAGGGGTCAATTTCGGCTTAACCTTGTCGGTTTGGGATTATTTATTCGGCACTGCCTACATACCCCGCGAAGGGCGAGATGAAAAACTTGGCTTCGAGAAAGTTGAGCAATTTCCTAAAACCTTTTGGCAGCAAATCATTTATCCATTTAAAAAGAATTAAAAAAGTTAAGAATATGACAACAATTCATAAAGAGATTTCAATTGAAAAGCAAAACGAAGAATTTGTTTGCGAGGCACCCAATGATATGGTGCAAAAAGAAAGCATTTTCAGCAATTTGAAATACTTGGCTGTGGGCGTGGTGTTCGGTATTGTCTTCGTCAAAGCAGAAATCGTCTCTTGGTTTCGCATTCAAGAGATGTTTCAGTTGACTTCTTTTCACATGTATGGCGTGATTGGTACAGCGGTGGTTGTAGGAACTATTTCAGTTTTTATTATTAAACGCTTCAATATCAAGACATTAGCAGGTGAAAAGGTGTTGTTTCACCCTAAAAAATTCACTAAAGGGCAAGTCTATGGCGGCTTGATATTCGGCTTCGGTTGGGCTATGACGGGCGCGTGTCCGGGTCCTCTTTTTGCTCAAATCGGCACGGGTGCTGCGGTGGTCGGTGTTACTTTATTGAGTGCGATTGCTGGCACTTGGGTTTATGGTTTGTTGCGGGATAAATTGCCACATTAAAATAAATGATGAAATATATCTTATTAATTTTGTTGTTCTTGAGCATTTTTAAGAATTTTATTTTTCAATGAAAGATTTAATTACACCTCTTTTACTCATTACAGGCTTAGGCTTGATGTTGCTTTTGGTCAATGCTTTGCGGCAAATTGACCAAGTGAACCGCATTATTGAAGCCAATAATACTGATTTCAATCGCTATCCAAAGGCGAATGCTTATTTAAAAATCGCTAAATTTTTTATTTATATACCCGCTTTGTTGCTCTTTACTTTTTTGATTTTCCGTTGGCAACTCAATCGCAGCGAGACGCAGCGGTTGAAGTTGCAAGCCCAATCAAAAGCAGTGGCGCAATTCGATACCGCTAAAATTTTTCAAGCACCCGACCCCCTCAGTATAAAAGCCGAAAATGATGCTCAATTGATACAATACGGGCGGGATTTGATAGCGCATACCTCAGACTATTTAGGACCAAACGGTCTTGTGGAACCCATTTCAAACGGCATGAATTGCCAGAATTGCCATTTAGAGGCAGGTTCAAAGGTTTTTGGCAATAATTATACTGCCGTAGCCGCTACTTATCCGAAGTTTCGTGCGAGGTCAGGCACGGCTGAAACCATTTACAAACGCGTGAATGACTGTTTTCAACGCAGTTTAAATGGTCAAGCGTTAGATTCAACAAGCCGCGAAATGCTCGCCATTGAAGCCTATATAAAATGGTTGGGCTCAACAGTTCCGAAAGGAAAAACGCCGAAAGGAACAGGTTTAATGAAATTAAAATATTTGAATCGGGCAGCCAATCCCGACAGTGGGCGAGTAGTTTTTATGAGTAAATGTCAATCTTGTCATGGTGAAAACGGTCAGGGTTTGCCGATGCCCGCTCCGAAGGAGTCCCCTTGGGAAAGCAATGGGCGTATGTATCCACCGCTTTGGGGTGATAAAAGCTACAATGAAGCGGCTGGTTTATATCGTCTTTCCAATTTTGCAGGCTACATAAAAGCCAATATGCCTTTTGGTGCAAGCTACGACAATCCGCAATTGACCGATGCTGAAGCATGGGATTTGGCGGCGTTCATCAATTCACAACCACGCCCAAAGCACCCATTTTTAGCCACCGACTGGCCTAAAATTGAAGGCAAGCCATTTGACCATCCATTTGGTCCGTTTGCGGATACATTTCCAGAAGCTCAGCATAAATTTGGACCATTTCAGCCGATTGTTGATTTTCAGAATAAGAAAAAAGCAGGTAAGTAGGGGTGCCTCTACGTAGGTACCTCCTCAGTTGCCACATGCCTCGCAATGACATTTTGTAGTTTTTAAAGAAAAAAAACATGTCCAATCGTAGAAAATTTATAAAAAATAGCCTTCTCGGTAGCCTCGGCATCGGTTTAACACCCGCCATTGCAGCAGCTGAGACAGATTGCTTCGTGCCTCGCAATGACACGTCGGAGGATTTTGAAGCAAATAAGGCTGTTTTCAACACTTTGACCCTGTTGCAAACCACCGATGTTCATTGCCAAATCCATCCGCATGATGAGTTGTTTTGGGAAAATGAAAAAATGGTTTTCCGCAAAACAGCGGGATATGCCCAATTAGCCACTGTTTTTGAAGGCATTAAAAAGCGGAATCCTGATACATTTATTGTGGACACTGGCGATATGTTTCAAGGCAGTATGCTCTCGGTGAAAACAATGGGGGCGGCGTATGTTGAAATATTGAATGCTTTGAACTACGATTTATATCTACCTGGTAATTGGGAAGTAATTTATGGCAAAGCGAAAATGCAAAAACTCTTAGGTGCGCTCGATGCCCCTAAAGTATGCGCCAACATGTACCATGATATGGGCGATGGTAAAAAAGGGGAGTTGATTTTTCCACCTTATTATACGTGGTCGAAACAAGGGATAAAAATTGGATTTTTAGGTTATACCGACCATTTAGTGCCTATTCGTCAATCACCTAATTATTCAAAAGGCATTATTTATACCAAGCCCGAAGAAAATTTGGCGTATTATGTCAAGGTTTTGAAAGAGCAAGAGCAATGCGATTTTGTTATCATTTTAGCGCATTTGGGCTTATCGCAGCAACTTTATATCGCCAATTTACCTGAATGTGAAGGGGTGAATTATATCTTCGGTGGCGATACGCATGAGCGTGTGCGGAAGCCTATACAGTGTAAATATGCTAAAGTCGTTGAGCCGGGAGCCTTTGGTTCTTTCGTTGGAAAATTAGATTTAACGATTGAAAATGGTAAAATTGTAAGCGAAAAATATGAACTAATAGAGGTTGATGCTAAAAAATACAAGCCGCAACCAGCTATGCAAAAGCTGATTAATGCGCAGGAAAAACCCTTTGCCGACAGCATTAATAAAGTGCATGGTTATTCAACAGTGCCGCTTTATCGCTATTTTGTTGTTGAAAACACGATTGATACATTGCTGATTGATGCTTTGATGTGGAAAGCGCAAACAGATATTGTGGTCTCTAACGGCTTCCGTTTTTGTCCACCTCGGACGGCTGACGTGACTGGAAAAGTGCCGATTACTGAGGGGTTCATTTACGATATGCTACCCGTAGATTCGCAAGCTCGAACAGCTGTGGTCACGGGTAAACAGCTTAAAGAATGGCTTGAAAAAGAGCTCAATAATGTATTCGCCAAAGATGCTTCTAAGCGTTTTGGCGGTTGGGTGATTAAAATGAAGGGTATGTCTATCACTTTTAAAGCGCATGAAGACTTAGGAAAACGCGTTCAAACGATGACAGTAGGTGGCAAACCCTTGGATTTGGATAAAGAATACACCATTTCCGCTTGTGAGCGCGATGGCGACCCTGAAACTATGTTGTGCCGAATTCCAAATGTGAAAAATGCTAAAAATTTACCTTTCACTATGCATCAATTGATGCGGGATTATGTCAGTCAACATTCGCCAATTACCCCAATGCCGCATGGAAATGTCCAAGTTTTGGATGCGCCGCAAACCCTTTTATCGCAAGTTTTTGGAGTGGATTATCAATTTACATAAAAAACAATAGTCAATGAACACATCTGAAAACATCAATAAAGACTTAATTTTAAGAGAAATATTAGCTATTTCAAGGACAAAGATGGCGATTGAACGCACTTTTTTATCCTATCTCAGAACAGCCTTATATTTTTCTATAGCTGGCATGACTGTTAATTCTTTATTGAAAATAGAGTATGCTTGGCTGATTGAAATAGTATTTTGGATACTGTCTTTTATCATTTTAGGAATAGGCATTCGTCAAACGCGTAGCCAATATAAAAAGCTTGCTGAGAGCGAAAAGCATATTGGCAATTATCAATTGGCGTTTGATGAAGACTAATTTTTTTCAATTTGAATAGACATACTGAGGGGTCGCATGAATAAAATTTTTTTAAATAATTGGGGCGGCACTATCGTCGCTTGTCTAATATTGGGTTTAGCACCTTACTTTCCTGAACCACATATTTGGGGCAAACTCAAATGGGTCATGGGCGGTGCAGTGGGTATGCAACTAATGGATTGGTTTGATTTATTGTTTCATGGTTTGCCGTTTTTATTGTTAATTCGCCTTATCATTTTAAAATTATTAAAATCAATGAATTCATGAAAAACCTCCTACAAATTTTCTTTTGCGTTATTATTTTATTAAATATCAACGCCTGTGCAAAGTACACAGTTGTTGCCACAAAAGAAATCCAAACTTCAATCACGCCAGTTCAATCTTTAGAAGTTTTGAAAAGTGGCAATCAGCGTTTTATTACAAAAAAAGAACGCCTTTACGACTATCATAAACAAGAGGAAAAAACGGCGAATGGACAATTTCCCATTGCTTCTGTGGTCAGTTGTATGGATTCACGCGCTATTCCTGAAATTATTTTCAACTTGGGTATTGGCGATATTTTCGATGTGCGCGTAGCAGGTGAGGTGATTATGCCTGAGGTCTTAGGCAGCCTCGAATATGGGGCAGTAGTTGCGGGTAGCAAATATATACTCGTTGTAGGTCATACACATTGCGGGGCTGTAAAAGGGGCTTGCGACCATGTGAATGTAGGTAATATCACTGCATTAGTGCATGATATTGAGCCTGTTTTAGCCAATATTGATGAAAAAGGTGAGCGTAATTCAAAAAATGAAGCCTATGTAGAAAAAGTTGCTCACGCCAATGTCTTGTATCAAATTCAACAAATCAAAGAGAAAAGTCCCATTCTAAAAAATTTGATTGAAACGGGAAAAATAGGCATACTTGGTGCCATGCTCAATATTGAGACAGGCAAGGTTGAATTTTTTGACACCCGCTCAGTATATGAGTATCATTGATTAATCATTCTATAAAATGAAAATGAAAAAATCACATCTATTAATCCTCATCACTTTTATTGCTATTGTAAAAATAGCGGCTCAAACGCAGCAACCCTCACTATATCCATTCTCTATGCAGCAAGATTCGGCTTACGTACGAGAGAACTACAATAAAATGGAATATATGGTTGAAATGCGGGATGGCATTAAATTATTTACACAAGTATATGCCCCTAAAGATACTGTTGCGAAGCACCCAATTTTGATTCAACGTACCCCTTACAGTTGCCAACCTTATGGCTTAGATCAGTACCGCCGCCGTATTGCTCCCAACCCATTTATGTTGCGTGACAATTACATCATCGTTTATCAAGATGTGCGTGGGCGATGGGCTTCCGAAGGGAAATTTATAGAAATGACCCCTCATTTGGATAAAAAAACTAAGAAAACAGATATTGATGAGGCATCTGATACCTATGACACTATTGATTGGCTTGTCAAAAAAGTGGGCGGTAATAATGGTCGGGTAGGGCAGTGGGGGATTTCTTACCCTGGTTTTTTTACGTCGGCTGGGGCAGTTTCAGAGCATCCTGCACTAAAAGCGTCTTCGCCTCAAGCCCCTATGTCGAACCTTTGGCGAGATGATGCTTTTCATAATGGCGCTTTTATGTTGGCGGCTAATTTTGGTTTTTATCCTTTTTTTATGGAATATAAAACGCCTTCAAAAGAGCGTTTAACAGCTCCTTTCGAGATTGAAAATCCTGATGGTTATGATTTTTATTTGAAAATGGGCAGCACTAAAAACTCGGAAGCCAATTATTATAAAGGGCGCAATGTCTATTATCACGAAAATTTTGAACATCCAAATTATGATGAGCATTGGAAAAGTCGAACCATTTTATCCCATTTAAAAGGCATCAAACATGCCGTTATGGTAGTCGGTGGTTGGTACGATGCAGAGGATTTGTATGGCACTTTCAATACGTATAAAGCCATTGAAAATCAAAATCCGAACATTAAAAACATCTTCGTTGTCGGACCTTGGACACATGGAGGCTGGGCTGGTGCATCAGGCCAAACGCTCGGAGATGTAGATTTTGGCGCAAGGGTTTCCCCATATTATCAAGAGAATATTGAAACGAAATTCTTTCGACATTATCTGATGGATGAAACGCAGCCGCTTAATTTGCCTGAAGCGACTGTCTTTGAAACAGGTACAAACCAGTGGCGGACGTTTGACACTTACCCACCTAAAAATGCCAAAGAGCGCTTGTTATATTTTCAAAATAATGGAAAACTGAGTTTTCAAGCACCCACAACAGCCAAAGGCGAAACGGAGTTTTTATCTGACCCTAATCACCCCGTGCCTTATTCAGGTAAAATCAATAAACCTGTTGCACAATATTATATGGTAGAAGACCAGCGATTTGCCTCTGAACGACCTGACGTTTTGACCTTTGAAACGGATACTTTGACAACTGATATGACCTTTTCAGGTTCTATTCAAGCCCAATTAAAAGTCTCTACTACAGGAACAGATGCCGATTGGGTTGTGAAAGTCATAGACGTTTACCCGATGAATACACCTGATAATCCAAAAAAACCGGGCGTGGTTATGGGTGGCTATCAACAGCTTATTCGGAGTGAAATACTGAGAGGTAAGTATCGAAACAGTGTTGAAAAGCCCGAACCGTTTGTACCTAATGCCGTGACAGATGTCAAATTTGACTTACAAGATGTGTTGCACACGTTTAAAAAAGGACATAAAATCATGGTACAAATTCAAAGCTCCTGCTTCCCGTGGGCAGACCGCAATCCACAAAAATTTATGGATATTTTTAAAGCCGAACCGTCTGACTATCAGCGTGCATTTCATAAAGTATATCATCAAAAAGGCGCAGCAAGTGCTTTGAAAGTGAGTGTTTTAGAAGATAATTAAATCAATATTTTAAAAAATAAAGAAAAATTGTTTATGAAAAATTTAGTTCTATTCTCAGTGATTTTGGTGTTTTTTATGGAAAATATAGTAGCCCAAAACACCCCCTCAGTACAAAATCTCAAAAAATATAAAATCGTCTTCCAACTCACGAATGGCGATACAGCTGTGCAAAGAGCGATGGTTCGACAGATTTATAACGCGCTGACGGCTGCACCCAATTCTAAAATTGAGGTGGTTTGCCACAGTGCTGGCATTAATTTTTTACAATCAGCTAAGACGCTCCAAGCTGATAAAATCAAGGAACTCAAAGCGAAAGGCGTGACCTTTGCAGCATGTGAAAATACTTTGCGTGAGCGCAAGATTGAAAAATCTGAAATTGTATCAGAAGCCTTTTTCGTTCCTGCGGGTATTATTGAAGTGGTTGACAAGCAGACGAAGGGCTGGGCTTATCTTAAAGCAGGTTTTTAATTTAAAAAATCAATAAAAATGGCAAATCAAACATCTTTCAGCCAATTAATTCAATCGGATATTCCGATTTTAGTAGATTTTTCAGCCGAGTGGTGCGGGCCCTGCAAAATGCTTGCGCCGGTATTGTCTGACCTTAAAAAGAGGGTAGGGGATAAGGTGAAAATTGTTAAAATAGACATTGATAAAAACCCAAGTGTTGCCAACAGTTTGAATATTCAATCAGTGCCAACGCTCATCGTTTTTCAAAAAGGCGAAACAAAATGGCGGCAATCGGGCTTGATGACAGCGGTGCAATTAGAAAATGTCTTGCAAAAATTCATAATTTAATTTCAGTCTTCACTGATAATGCTCTTAGCCTTCTTACTCGAAGAATCTAAGCGATAATTAAATGTCAAATTTACTTGACGACGGCGACCTAAAAAATTGCCGTCGGTGTAAAAGTTGACCCCCTCAGTAATGAAGCGGTTTCGGCGTGAATTGAGCAAATCCGATACGTTCAGCGTAAGCGTACCTTTGCCATTTAAAATGTCTTTATTAACACCTAAATCAATAAAATATACCGATTTGCGTGTGCCCTGCGGCGTTTTTTGAGCCGCTTCATAATTGCCACGCACTTGAAAATCTATTTTATGAGGTAATGAAAATCTTGAAGTTTGGCGCATAAACCAACTGTAAGTATCGCTTTTAAACGATACATCAAGATTTGCTCCGTCGGTTATGGCTCTAAAGAAGTTAATATTGAAATCGAGTTTCCACCATTTAAAAGGTGTATATTGGCTTGTAAATTCAGCACCATAACCATCTTCTGTTAACAAATTTTCAGGGTGCGTATTCGCATAACCCAAGCTGTCCACTCGCCTAATACTCACAATTTTATCGTTTGTATGGCGATAATATATCGAAGAAATCAAAGACCCTTTTTCAAAATATTTTACATGACCCACCTCAAAAGCGTTGCTAAATTCAGGATTCAAATTGGGATTGCCCGAAAAGAAGTTCCGATTATCGCTGAACGTGACAAACGGATTCAAGTCATCATATCGTGGGCGGCGTACTCTCCGGCTGTAACTGATTTGCAACGCATTTTCTTTCGGCAATTTATAAGTGAAATGAACACTTGGAAATAGATTGGCATAGCGGCGTTTATTCTCTTCTTTGGTTTGTTGGAGGGTTGTTTTTACATCGGTTATTTCACCACGCAAACCAAATTGATAGGATAATTTATCTTTTGTATTGCCCAAAATTGCATACACGGCATTGATATTTTCATTATAAACGAAATAATTATCCAAGCCTTGAAACGTGACAAATTCACCTGATTTATTACGTTCTGTTACTAAATAATCATTTATCATATTCCTAAAACTGCTACGAATACCTGTTTCAAACTTGCCTTCTTTGCCCAACGGATGCACATAATCCACTTGAAATAAATATTGTTTTTCAAATTCATCGTTCAAAGCTTTTTGTGTTTTTGTATTGCTTAAATTAGTCGAACCGTTTGCAAAGATGCTAGTTTGAGGGTAAATTTGGTCAGAACGTTCCCAATTATCTAAAAAGCGAAAGTCAGCAACCAACTCTTGACCCTTTTTATTGAATGTCTTTTTATAGGTCAAGCTGTATTCTGCATTGGGTTCATGCTCCTTTTCATCTTGTTGTCGCATAGTCGTGGTTTGAAGATTATTTGTATTAAAAAGATAATCTTTATAAGTGAAATCGGTGATGCGCCGAACGTCACTTCTTTTCAATAAATACGCTGCTGTGAGCGTGCTTTTTTCATTGAAATAATAATCTAAACCACCTCTTATGTTGTTGTGAAAACCCGTTGTACCACCTGCGCGATTCATTTGAGTAATGAAAGTCGTATCATGGGAATACACCTCTTGATATTGCGAACCTTTACCCGGGATTTTACGATAAGCAATGCCATAATTGATGAAAAAATTAATTTTTTTATGCCTATAATTGATATTCGTCGCCAAACCATAATTCACAGGATTGCCTGTAATAATCTCAAATGAGCCATTAATGCCTTGTTTTTGCTCTTTTTTCAAGACAATATTGATAATACCCGACATCCCTTCCGCCTCATAACGAGCGGACGGATTAGTGATAATTTCCACCCGTTCAATCAAACTGCCTTGCAACTGTTGCAGACCGGCACTTCCTTTAAAACTCACCAAACCTGAAGGCTTGCCATCAATCAAAATCCGTACATTATCGCTGCCCCGCAACTTTACATTGCCCTCCACATCGACAGATACTGAGGGGATATTGCTCAGAATATCCGTTGCCGAACCGCCTTTATTTGAGAGATCTTTTCCCACATTAAAAATCTTTTTATCCAACGACAATTCCATTGTGCTTTTTTCAGCTTGCACCACTACTTCATCGAGCGTATTGGCACTTGACGTGAGTTTCACCGTTCCAAAATCATACACCATTTGTTCTTTTGAAATAGTAAAAGGAGCGGTTTTCAAGGCTTTGTAACCCATAAAATCAAGGATAGCATAAAATTGACCGACGGGAGTTTGCATTGAAAACAAGCCTTTATCGTCTGTAATTGCCCCCGTCATCAAGCTGCTATCAGCATTTTTAAACACTCGAATGCTCGCATAACTGAGGGGTACACTCGATTGAGCATCTATGATTTTACCTTTTACAAGCCCTTTTTGAGCCTGTAAAAAGGTAAAATTTAAAAATAATAGTGCGAAAACTATCGATAGTTTCCTTGCAAAGCCTTTCATTTTGTTTGATTTTTTTAATATTAATTGGTCAAAAATTTCATGCTTTGGAGGATTATCACAAATATCCTTTTTATTTTTTACACGCTTTAAAATGATAGTGTTTTTTTATCTTCTAAAATCGGCTGTATTGTTTTTAATTTCTTTGTTTTTCCACAAATAATAAATAACAGGATAGACTAAGAGCTCGAGCAATACGCTTGTCACAACTCCGCCAACCATTGGGGCAGCAATGCGTTTCATTACATCTGCTCCTGTGCCTGTGCTCCAAAGAATGGGAACTAAGCCTGCAATAATGGCTGTGGCTGTCATTATTTTAGGTCGAATGCGTTTTACAGCCCCGTGATGAATAGCTTCCATAAGGTTCTCTTTTGTGAGCATTTGCCCCTTATTTTTCATTTCATCATAAGCTAAATCCAAATAGAGAAGCATTACAACGCCTGTTTCAGCATCTAATCCCGCTAATGCAATGATGCCTACCCAAACGGCAACGCTTAAATTGTAACCCAAAAAATACAACAGCCAAAACGCACCGACCAAAGAAAAAGGAACAGCAAGGAATATAATAGCAACTTTTATAAATGAGCGTGTATTGAGATAAAGGATGACGAAAATGATGAGCAATGTAAGTGGAATAATCCACATGAGCCGTTCTTTGGCACGTTGCATGGATTCAAATTGCCCACTCCACGAGAGCGTGTAACTTGGCGGGAGTTTGAAATTTTCACTCACAATTTTTTGCGCCTTTGGTATGTATGTGCCGAGGTCTGTTCCACGCACATCTACAAACACCCAAACCTGCGGACGACTGTCTTCGCTGCGAATGAGCATCGGTCCTTTATGAATCTCAAAAGTTGCCAATTGACCTAAAGGAATTTGCATTCCCATGGGTGCAGATACCAAAACACGTTTCAAACTTTCCAAGTTGTCGCGCAATTCACGTGGGTAGCGAATGGAAATAGGATAACGCTCTAAACCTTCCACCGTGTTTGAAACATCCATCCCGCCAATGGCTGTTTGGATGACGTCTTGCACATCGGTAATCGTAATGCCATAACGGGCGGCGGCTTCGCGGTTAATCGTGAAGTCAATATAATTTCCACCAAGTACCCTTTCAGCATAGGCAGATGTTGTGCCTGGCACAGTCCGCATAATGTTTTCAATCTGTTTTCCCAAACTGTCAAGTACTTCGAGGTTTGCCCCACCAATTTTTATTCCCACCGGGGTTTTGATACCCGTGCTCAACATATCAATACGGTTTTTGATGGGCATAGTCCAAACATTTGTCAAGCCTGGAATTTGTAATGCCCTGTCCATTTCCTGAATGAGTTTATCGGGTGTCATACCTACTCGCCACTCGCTTTCAGGTTTTAGCATGACGGTGGTTTCGACCATATCAAGCGGGGCAGGGTCTGTGGACGTTTCTGCCCTGCCCATTTTGCCAAAAACAGTGGCAACTTCGGGAAATGTGCGAATTATTTTATCGGTTTGTTGTAAAACTTCTTTTGCTTTTGTAATTGAAATTCCCGGAAAACTGGAAGGCATATACAACAAATCACCTTCCCATAAAGGCGGCATGAATTCAGATCCCAATTTGCTATAAGGAAAATAAGTCGCTGCTAGTAAAAGCACAGCAACAAACAAGACCGTTTTCTTGAACCGCAGAACCAAATTCAAAACGGGATGATACAAGGCTATCATTAGGCGATTGACAGGATTTTTTTCTTCTTTCGGGATTTCTCCCCTTATCAATAACCCCATCAGTACAGGCACCAGTGTAATGGAAAGAAAAGCCGCTGCTGCCATGGCGTAGGTTTTGGTGAATGCCAATGGTTTGAACAATCTTCCTTCTTGTTCTTGTAAAGTAAAAATGGGAAAAAAAGAAACTGCAATGACAAGCAATGAAAAGAATAATGTCGGACCAACTTCCACAGCCGATTCTTTGATAATTTGCCAACGGTCTTTGCCACTTCCATGATCATGCTCAATATGCTTATGGGCATTTTCAATCATAATAATAGCACCATCTACCATAGTTCCGATAGCAATGGCAATTCCACCAAGCGACATAATATTGGCATTGATGCCCTGCATCTGCATAATGATAAATGATATAAGAATGGCAATGGGCAGCATGATGATAGCGACCAATCCGCTACGGAAATGAAAAAGAAAAAGCAGACAAACAAACGAAACGATTATTGCTTCTTCTGTCAACTTGTCGCGCAGGGTTGCGACGCTTCTTCCTATTAAATCTGAACGGTCATATACGGTTACGATTTCTACATCGGAGGGCAAGCCAGCTTTGAGTTCAAGCAATTTTTTCTTTACAGCACTTATGGTTGCCGTGGCATTTTCTTTGTCACGCATAACGATGATTCCGCCAACAGTTTCGCCTTTGCCGTTTATTTCTCCTATTCCCCTGCGTGCGGAAGGTTCTATACTGATAGTTGCAATTTGTTGAAGGTAAATGGGTATGCCAAGTGAATCTGTCCGAAGCGGAATTTTGTGGAAGTCGTCCAATGATTTTAAATACCCTTTTCCGCGAATCATGAATTCCATTTCCCCCATTTCGATTGTTTCGCCACCGACATCACTGTTGTTTCTCTTGATAGCTTCTTCTACCTGCATCAAAGAAATGTTGTACGCTTGCATTTTGACAGGGTCAACCGTAATCCGATAATTGCGGACATATCCTCCTATGCTTGCCACTTCTGAAACACCGTCCACACTTGTAAGAGCGTAGCGCATATACCAATCCTGTATGGAGCGCAATTCGCCCAAATCTCTTTTATTGCTTGTAAGTGCGTACTGATATACCCACCCCAAACCTGTTGCATCAGGACCAATAGCAGGCTTAACATTTGCGGGCAATTTATTAGAAGCGTAATTCAGGTATTCCAACACACGGCTTCTTGCCCAGTATAAATCTGTGCCATCTTCAAAAATGATATAAACCATGGAGACACCGAAAAAAGAGTAGCCACGCACCACTTTTGATTTAGGTACAGATACCATGGCTGTTGTAAGGGGGTAGGTTACCTGCTGTTCAACCAGTTCGGCAGCTTGTCCTGGGTATTCTGTATAGACAATTACCTGTACATCGCTCAAATCGGGAATGGCATCAATCTTAATGGATTGAATCGAATAAATCCCTGCACCAATTAGCGCAATCGAAATCAATATCACGAAGAATTTATTGCTAATAGACCATTCAATTATATTTTTCAGCATAAGTTTCTTATTAACATTATAGTCTTTCTCAATTAAGCATCCAGACCTAATAAATTGATGGAAATACTGAGGGGTATGATTATTTTAGAAGATTGCTTTTCAAATTATCACAGCTTAAAGCAAGTTTGACATCTGTCTTATGGTGTTATAAATAAGTCTACTTGCTTACTTTTTCAAGTGCCATTCCACATTTCGGGCATTTACCTTGTTTATTTGATTTTATCTCTGGATGCATCGGACAGGTGAAGAAACTTTTTGTTGCATCTATTTTTTGCATTTGCGTCTTGTCTATACGCTGCGAGTCTTTCATGTTGCTTTTGTCTTTCATTCCTTCCATAGCCGATGTTCCAGCTTTGAGATTGCTTTCTGAATCAAGGAGGAATTGAGATGATGTTACAATCGTGTCGCCAATGCTCAAGCCTGTTTTCACTTCATAATAATTATCAGCCAAGGTACCCAATTGCACTTCTACCGATTTGAATTTTCCATAGCCCAAAGCCAGTACAACTATATTGCGTTTGCCGCTATGAATGACCGATTGTTCGGGAACAGCGATTGCCTTTACAGAAATTGTCGATTGAATATTGACAGTCAGGTACATATCTTTTTTTAGCAACCGATTGGTGTTCGGGACATCTATCCGCACTTTGGCGGTGCGCGTCTGGTCTTGTAGAAAAGGATAAATGTAAGAAACTTTTCCTTGCAACGATTTTCCTGCTTCATAGGGCAAATCAATTGTTGCTTTTTCTCCGACTTTTACCCACGACAGTTCGTTTTCATACACATCAGCATAAACCCACATTTGCGATATATCGGTGAGTTTTAGCAAATTCATACCTGCCTGAATTTGCATACCATCAAAAATATTTTTCTCTACCACCACGCCCGAAAAGGAGGAATAAACGGTCAATGTTTTTTTGATATTCCCTGTTTGCTCCAACTCTTGTATTTGTAGAGGTGAAATATCCCAATACAATAGTTTTTTCTTTGCGCTCTGCATCAAATCATTTGCGCCGATATTTAAAGAAGTATCAATTGCCGATTGCATGGTGTTGTTGTAACGGATAGCCTGTAAATATTCCTGTTGGGCTGCTACTAATTCAGGGCTGTAAATGTCAAATAAGGGTTGCCCTTTTTGAACGGGCTTACCTATGAAGTCCACATATAATTTTTCAATATAGCCCGAAAATTTTGTCGTGATAATGGTTTGCTTCGTTTCAACATAATCTACCCGTCCTGTTGTGCGAATGGTGTGGGTAAGATCTCGTTTCATCACTGCTTCCGTTTTGACACCTATATTTTGAACCATTGTCGGGTCAATCTGTACTACACCTTCTGCTAAGTTTCCTTTGTTTTTGTAAACAGGTGTAAGTGCCATACCGCAAATAGGGCACTCCCCAGGCTTGTCACTCGTAATCTGTGGGTGCATACCACAGTGATAGAAGTCTATATCAGAATCGGCTGACATCATTTTTTCTTTTTCGTTTGGATGATGCAACCATTTTATCCAAAAAAGATAACCAACTATGCCTATTGCAGCAAGAATCAAAATGGAAATAAAAGTTTTTTTCATCTTTCTTGAGTATTTAATTTTTTTCCTGACAGCATTTCCAATTCGGCAATGGCTTTGTAATAATCGGCTATTGCTTGGTAGTATTGCAAACGATAATTGTAGAGCGAAAGAAAATTATCGGTCAAGGTCATAAAATCAATTTTGTTTTGCTGATAACCGATAATGCCTGAATTTAATGTTTCGGTTGATTGAGGAATCAATTGCTTTTTGTAAAGTGCAATCAGTTTTTCGTTTTTGTTTGCCTCAATTATAGCATGATGAACCATTTGTTGAATGTCATTTTGCATAGCCGCTATTTGTGCTTTTGTCTTCTGTATATTGATATTGGACTCAGCAATGAGTGGGTCTTGTTTGTTTTTTGACCAAAATGGAATCGTCACGCCAAACGAAAAACCAATCATATCTAATACCTTTGTGCCGTCGGGATTCAAGGCTTGCCGTTGTCCATACCATAATCCTGCATTGAAATCAGGAATCTTTGAGGTCTTAGCAAGTTCATAAGAGATGCTGTCCTTGCTCAACATCTTTTTTGCCGAAAGCAGTGTCGGGTTATTCAGGTTCACTTCATCCATTAAAGAATCCATTACAAAATCAACTTTGTCAAATTTTATATCAATGGGACTCTGCACCGAATCCATCTTATCTCGATAAAGCAGTCTATTAAAATTAGCAAGCATATCTTCCTGCATACTTATAGCCTTTATTAACTCGCTCTGCATTTTCGTTACTTCCAATTGTGCTTTAAAAACATCCTGTTGTGGAGAAAGACCATTGCTATATCGGGCGTTAACTATACCAATATACTTCTTGAGCGCATCAATACTAATTTGGGTCGTTTCAATGGTCTTGGCTTGTGCGTACAAATTATAATACTGCTGCTTCACTTCCTTAATTAATAAAAGTTGTTGCACCCGTAAATCATATTGGCTTGCTTCAAAATCCTTTTGTGCCACAATGCCTTTTAAAGCATATTTTTTTTTAACGCTAAAATTTTGCTGAATACCGACTTGCTTCATGGTCATCATATCCTCACTAAAACTAAAATTCAAAGGAAGATTCATCACTCCTCCGTAAGCCATTGGGTCATCCCATGCTTGGCTTGATTTTATTTTTTGCTGAAGTGCATCACTTTGAAATTGATAAGCATGTAATACAGGATTATTTTTCAACATTGTATCGATGTATGCCTGCAACGCAGTTTGTGTTTTGATCTGTCTTGGAGACGGTTGCAAAGGCTCTTGTGCTGAAACAATGCTACTTGCCAAAAGTGTAAAGAGGTATAGTATTATTTTTTTCATTTTCCTAATTTTCAACTTTTAACATACTTCACGTGTATCTGCATAGTATTGAGTGTTTTAGGCAATTCAAGTCAAAATTAAATGAATTATAAATTGGTTTATGTTAAACTAATTGTCGTAAATCGTTGAAAATCAATGTTTTATAAAACAAAAGTGACTCATGTAACTGAGCCGCTTTTGTTTTTACAACTTATCTAATACTGTTTTCGCTTCTTTCGATTTCCAACCGCCCCCCCTCAGTATTTGCTCTAAAATGGGTTTGGCTGCTGCTTTTTTATCCATTTTTATCAAGGTCAAAGCATAAAACCAGCGCGATTCGTCTTTAAAACTACCATCGTCTTTTTCTAAAATGGTATTAAATCCGGCGGCGGCTTTTTCAAAATCTGCCTGTTTTTGATACAAATAACTCAAGGCTAAATAAAATTGCTGTTCGGTTGTCGGATTTGGGATAGCCTCTATAGATTTTGCTGCGGTTTCAAAATGGGCATCGCGATAGGCATTTTTAGCATCTGCCCAATTTTTTTCATCTTCCACCGTACCCATGCGAACTGATGGGCTTTCAAAACGGTCTGTCGAGATATAATTACCGGCTAATTGTGAAGCCGTTTTAGAAGGTGCGCCTAAAAATTGCCACATCACTGCGACCAATAAAATAGACGCCGCCAAGCCAACCGCATAGCGCAACATATTCATCCTGCGTGCGCCTGTCGGTTGTGCCGATGTTTCTCTTTCAATGCCTTGCGCAGCGAGCAGTGCCGTCCATTTTTGACGCTGCTCCCGATCGCCGATGGCATTCAACATCTTTTTTTCTACACCCTCAGTATTGGAGGCTGAAAGTTCATTATTCTTGTATTTTTTAAGTAACTCCTTCATGATAATTGAGTTTTAAGTCATTGCTAAATATGAGTTTCTTTGTTTTAAAGGAAAAAATCAATATTTTAAGATACATAAACATCAAAAAAGCTGGACTTCAATTTATCCATACACCGCTCTTTGCGCTTGCGGACATTGGCTTCGTTTTCATTCAGCAACAGGGCCACTTGCTTCAGTTGCAAGCCATCATAAATATGGCTTCGGAGCAACTTTTGACAATCTTCATTAAGCTTCGTCCACGCTTTATCGAGCGATTGGAGTTGGTCTTCATCGAAGTCTTGTGTAGGCTCTTCTTCTCGGTCGGCTTCGTTGAGGACGAACTCTTTCACAGGCATGCGTTTGTTTTTCTCTAAAAGTTTAAGGAAACTATCCTTCGCCATTTTAGTGAAATAAAAACGCAAGTTGCCATATTCAATTTTGCCTTCAATGAGTCGCTTCCGAAAGCTGATGATGGTTTCGACAGTTATATCGTAGGCATCGTCCGCATTCGCTGAGCACTCCCGCATGAGGTAGCCCCTGCAATCGCTGAAATGCTTCACAAATACATGCTCGAAAAGCGTCTCATCGCCTTGCTGCAAAGCACTGAGCATATCGCTGAACGCTGTTTGTTTCAATCCGAAATTTTGTATCGGGTTATCGGTCATCTTC
>JAYTON010000109.1:0-4830 GCA_043747725.1 Saprospiraceae bacterium | reverse complement strand
GCCGCCGCCGCTTGCCACCACGATAGATGTCGGATATAGGATGTCGGATTTCGGTTAGTGTGATTCTCATCTAAATTCTGAATTCCGATTTTGTTAAGTCTTTCAGTTGCATTTTCATTCAACAAAACACCTTTTTCAGCTTTGAAAAAATGAAAAAGTGGTTGATATTGTTTTAATTCAGCGACCACCTCATCGCTGTTAAAATATTCTGACAATTGGGCTTCCTCTTGAAGGCTCGTTTCACCCTCAAAATATTTTTCTACCAATATTTTTATTGCTTCAGTATTCATCTTAAATCGTTATTTGTTAATCATAAATGGTTATTTGTTAGACATCCTGTAATAAACGTTTTTAGTTATTTTAATAAAACTATTTGGTTATATCTCTAACTTCTAATTCCAAACTTTTAATTTTTCATTCCTCATTCATTCTAAAATTTTCCGCTGCCATTATTTTTTCTTTAACAAAACTTCTGGCGCGATGCAGATACACTTTTACTTGAGGCAAAGGCATCTCCAATTGTTGTGCTATTTCATCATACGTCATGCCTTCAATATCGCGGAGGTGCATCACCATTTTTTGTTTTTTAGGCAGTTCGTTCATCAGTTGTTTGATTCTCCCAATTGTATCTGCTTTTTCAGAAGATTGATAAGGTGTTGATTTTGAATCAGTTATGTAAACCGCTTCGCTGATTTCCACTGTTTGCCGATGCTTAGATCGTATTTTATCGAGCGAAAGATTTTTGGTTAAGGTCATACAATAGGCTTCAGGATTTTGAACGTCATCCATCTGAGTTCGCTTGTCCCAAACTTTTATAAAAACCTCTTGCACCACATCTTCAGCCTCCATTTGATTGCCTGTAATGCGTAAAGAAAAGCGAAAGAGTTTATCTTTGATGCTGTATGACAGTTGTTCAAAATTCATCACTAATAACACGACGATTGGTATTTTTAAAAGTTACAGACCCCCTCAGTAATTTGTGTATTTTTACCACATATTTTTTTTGAACCATAAATTTTTTTGACATTTTTTTTAACACATAGGCACATAGGACACATAGTTTTTGTCATTCAGGAAGAATCTCTTTTGTGCATTCGTAATAGTAAAAAGAGATTCCTCCTGAATGACAAAAACTATGTGTCCTATGTGTCTAAAAATTAACCTTTTTTTGAATGTTCAAGGTTATCAAAGAATACCTCATTTATTATAGTTTATGGGTTGCCTTCTTCCTCATGGCACGCCTGATTTTCCTATTGTATTATTTTCAAGATACACAATCTATTGGTTTTCAAGCATTTATGAAAACATTTTTTTATGGCGTTCGCTTAGACTTATCTGCGGCGGGGTATTTTTCAGCACTGCCTTTTCTTTTACTTTCGCTCAATACACTATTTAAAAGAAAAAATTATTTGCTAAAGGTTGTGCAAATTATCACGGCGGAACTCATTATTTTATCTGCTGTATTGATAATTATTGATCTGGGGCTATATCAAAATTGGGGCTTTCGGTTAGACGATACGTTCTTAAAATATTTGAAATCGCCTAAGGAAATGATGGCTTCTTCGAGTACTTCGCCTTTTTTTCTATTCATTTTTGTTGCAGCGACGCTCTCATTTTTAAGCATTTATATATTCAATCTTTTATTTTTTACTCAGTTAAAACTGCCACGCTCCGCTCACAGTGACAATTACCCCCTCAGTATTTCTCTTAAAAAGACAATACTACAATTGCTATTGGGCTTAATTTTGACTGTGGCACTCATTATTCCGATACGTGGAGGTTTTCAATTAGCGCCTGTCAATCAGAGTGCTGTATATTTTTCTAATGAACCTTTTGCGAATCATGCGGCTGTGAATGTGTTGTGGAATTTCTTCGTTTCAGTGTTTGAAAAGACGACGGACAGGAAAAATCCTTATGCTTATTTTAGTAAAAATGAAGCTGTCGGGTTGGTTCAAGAATTATTTAAAGATTCAAGTGCGACGCATTATTTGATTAAAAAAAATATTAAAAACCCAAACATCATCATCATCACTTGGGAGAGTTTAACAGCTAAAGCAGTTGAGAAACTCGGTGGCGTAGCGGGTGTCACCCCTCAGTTAAACGCCCTTTGTAGTGAAGGAATTTTGTTCTCCAATATATACGCGGCGGGTGATAGGACACATTTAGGATTGATGGCTGTTTTAGCAGGTTATCCGTCTATTTCTGAGGAAAATGTTTTTGAAGTACCGCGTAAATCGGCTCAATTACCTTGTTTGAGTAGAGATTTCAAAGCAAAAGGCTATCAAACAGATTTTTATTATGGTGGCGAAGCGGAATTTGCTAATATGAAATCCTATTTATTGAATGGTCAATTTAACCGATTGATTACTAAAAGCGATTTTGAAAAAAAGGATTTGAGCAGTAAATGGGGCGCTTTCGACCACGTTGTTTTGAACCGCGCCATGACTGATTTGACAACTATTCAACAACCTTTTTTTGTGAATATTCTCACCCTCAGCAGCCACGAACCGTTTGAGATTCCGAATGATTCCAACCATTGGGGCATCCCTAATTTCAAGAAGACAACGGATGAAAATGAGTTGTTCAAAAACGTGATGTACTATACCGACCAAGCCGTCGGTGCATTTATTAATGAAGCAAAAAAGCAAATTTGGTGGGACAATACGCTCATTCTCATCATCGCCGACCATGGTTCGCATCGGCTCGAACCGCATGATAATGAGTTCATCAATTTTCATATTCCCATGATTTGGTGTGGCGGTGCATTGGCTATAAAAGATACTGTTTTTACTTCGATTGGTTCTCAAACGGACATTCCTGCTACGGTTTTGGCTCAATTAGATGTGCCGTTTACAGATTATAAATGGTCAAAAAACATTTTATCTAAGCAATATCAACCTTTTGCTTATTTCAATTTTCACGGCGGCTTCGGTTTTTTACAAAATACGGGTCAATATGTTTGGGATACTGAGGGGTCATTTATTAGGAGGCAACAAGGGGCTGTTGATTCAAACGCTATTCGGCAAGGCAAAGCCTATTTGCAAGCGACTAATGAGGATTTTTTGGAGAAATAATGCTCCAATACTGAGGGGTATATTTTCTCATTAAATTATTACCTTTGAGTTATGCGCTATTAATGGCGTTTGCCCCCTAACCTCCAAGGGGGAACACTTTGGAAGTATTGAACATTTTAGTTCTTAATTTCCAACTATTCCTCAGGTGTTCCCCCTTGGGGGTTAGGGGGCAAACGATGCATGTTTGACAAGTTTTTTTTAATCAAAACTAAACATCATCTAATTTTAATCATGGTAAAATGCTCGTTATTGAAATCCATCCTACCCCTTATTATATTTATAACTGTTTGCCTATCAACGACTTATGCTCAAAAAAAAGGTAAAAATACTTCCAAAGAGCAAGCAGGTTGGGCGTGTATATACTCAAATAATTTGCATGGCGGCAATACGGCGAGCGGTGAACGATTTGATGTTAAAAAGCTGACGGCGGCACATTTGAAATTTCCTTTAGGCACTGAAGTGAGGGTGACAAATGTCAATACAGGCAAATCTATCGTGGTGAGAATCAATGATAGAGGACCTTATTCTAAAAAATTTATTATTGACCTTTCTCCTGCGGCAGCTAAGAAAATAGGCTTTTCTCAACGCGAAGGCATAACTAAAGTGCGGATTGCGAAGGTGTAAAATTTTTAAATTACTACTGTGATGGCTTTGTGATATTTTATTTTTAATTTTGAACTCAATCTTATCATTCATTCAATCCTTTACAATGAAGACTATCGCTACATTCTTAGTTTTGAGCGCAATTATATTTGCTCAAAGTTGTGTCAAAAATGATTATATCGACAATTCTGTTGACCCAACGCTCCGCATTACCAATAAAATTGATTCGCTCAAACTCAATACCTCTTTTCAGTTCAACGCCACTTACTATAACAATGTAGGTAAGTTGGAAACGATTGTCATGGATTGGGTGAGTTCAGATACAACAGTTATTAAAGTGAGTAAAACAGGCTTGGCAACGGCTGTGAAAGCTGGAAAATCAATTGTGTCTTCTTCATATCAATCGGGAGCTAAGGTTGTCAAAGATAATTTTTCTGTAACCGTTGGTCAAGAGACAGTGGTGCAAGAGAATTTGAAAAAAGGTGTGATTAAAACAACCAGTTCTTATGCTCTAACGGGTGATTTCACTTTGAAACCAGTCAATTCTGATTTGATATTGTCATTGGCGGCAAATTATAATGCTTCTACGAGCTTACCCGGCCTGTATATTTATTTGTCAAACAATCCCAGCACCATTGTAGGGGCTCTGGAAATCGGCAGAGTGACAATTTTTAAAGGGGCGCATACTTATACTATCACTAACAAAGTAGGCATCAATGATTACAAATATGTTCTTTATTTCTGTAAACCATTTAATGTGAAAGTGGGGGATGGGTTGATTGAATAATTTAATAAAATATTGAAGATGAAAAACATCAACGCTATATTTTTCTTTTTGCTGCTCATTCTGTTGCCTATCAAAGCCATGTGCAGCGGCTGGCCTCTTCCACAAGGCAGATTTTATATCAAACTATCAGAATGGTGGATAAAATCCAATCAGCATTATACCGATGTGGGGGTGATTGACCCGAATGTGACATCTGGAATTTACAACACAAATTTATATGCTGAATACGGTTTGACCAACCGGTTAACAGTGATTGCTTACGTGCCTGTGGTGAGTCGGTCCTATATGAATAATTTGGTATCTTCCGTAAATGGTGAAGTTTTGAGTGCTGGAGAGGCAATTAATACCATTGGAGATGCAGATTTG
>JAYTON010000108.1:0-7229 GCA_043747725.1 Saprospiraceae bacterium | reverse complement strand
ACGTGCAAGTCAATTCTATCGAGCAAAGGTCCTGAAATGCGATTCAGATACCGCTTCACAATACCGGGTCCGCAGACGCATTCTTTTTCAGGATGATTGTAATAACCGCATGGGCAAGGGTTCATGGAAGCGATGAGCATAAAACTGGCGGGGTATTCAGTCGAAATCTTCGCTCTGGAAATGGTGACGCGCCGTTCTTCCATCGGTTGCCGCATCACCTCAAGGACGGTGCGTTTAAATTCAGGCAATTCATCTAAAAATAACACGCCATTATGGGCTAATGAAATTTCTCCCGGCATCGGTATTGAGCCGCCACCTACGAGTGCTACATCGCTAATTGTATGGTGCGGTGCGCGAAAAGGGCGATTGGCTACTAATGAAGTCTCGGGCGGTAAAACACCTGCAACAGAATGGATTTTAGTGGTTTCAAGGGCTTCATGAAGGTTTAGAGGGGGTAATATGGTGGGCAATCGCCTTGCCAACATGGTTTTGCCTGCGCCAGGTGGGCCTATTAATATCGCATTATGACCACCTGCAGCCGCTATTTCGAGCGCCCGTTTGATATTCTCTTGACCTCGGACATCTGAAAAATCGACGTCAAAAAAATGATTTTGATTTAAAAATTCATCTCTGGTATTCACAACCGTTTGCTCTAAAACGCGCTCACCATTGAAAAATTCATAAGCCTCTCGAATATGGTCAATCCCATACACTTCGAGGTCGTTAACAATAGCAGCTTCGCGGGCATTTTGCTTGGGCAATATGACGCCCTTAAATTTTTCCTTACGCGCTTGAATAGCTATTGGCAACGCGCCTTTGATGGGGCGTACGCTGCCGTCGAGGGAGAGTTCGCCCATAATGATGTATTTATCAAGGTTGCCAGAAGGCATTTGGTTGTCGCCACCCAATATGCCAAGTGCGATGGGTAAATCAAAAGCAGAACCCTCCTTTCGAATGTCGGCGGGCGCGAGGTTGACGACAATGCGTTGGCGTGGCATTTCTAAACGGCTATTTTTCAAAGCAGCTTCTATGCGTTGCCATCCCTCTCGGACGGCACTATCAGGCAAGCCGACCATGAAATAAAAGTTTTTTGAATCGGCCGGTGGCGTACCGCCCACGCTGACTTCAACAGTAATGGTTTGGGATTCGATGCCTTGAACGGCTCCGGCGTAGGTTTTCACAAGCATAATTTTCTCCGTGTATGTTTTAGTTGAAAAATAATTTAAATGTAGTCAACATTTTGTTTATTTCATTATTATACAAATTATTAAATGAAGATAATCAAAAATGGCTTAAAATGGGCTTTATACTGAGGGGGTGCTTAAAACGAAAAACGGAAAGTATCTACCTGATACTTTCCGTTTTTTAAACTCTCAACTGCTATTTTTTTAATCTGGTTCAAAACCTAAGATGATACCGAAGCGACCATAATCTGTCCATTTTTTAGAAGTCGCCTTGAGATTGGGTTTATCGAAGCCGATACCGTAGTCAAAACCAAGCGTACCAAACATCGGTAAAAATACCCTCAGACCCATACCTGCCGAACGACGCAAATCGAACGGACGGAAATCTTTCAAAGATGACCATACATTGCCGCCTTGTACGAATGCATGTGCATAGATGGTAGATGATGGATTCAGTGAAATCGGATAGCGCAATTCTACTGTATATTTGGCAAAGGTAGTCCCACCGCCGCCGAGGCTACTGCTGCCACCAGATTGGTTGGCAGGTAATTCATCCGTATCATAACCGCGTAAAGAAAGAAGCTCGTTACCTGTTAAACCGATTTGACGATTGGCTAAACCGTCGCCACCGACGACAAAACGCTCGAAAGGTGCATAACCCACATATTTATTGTAGTAGCCAATAGTACCGAGTTTAGCATCCGTTTTCAAGACCAATTTACCGGCAATAGGTGTGTACCATTCTGCATTGAAACGCCATTTATAGTATTCAACCCATTTGAATTTTACTTGTTCCGGTTGGTCTTTATAGCGTTTGTTATTCAAATATGAATAAGGTGGCGTTGCTTTCAAAATCAATGTCAAACGTGAACCGCTTTTAGGGAACAAAGGATCCGAGATTGAGTTCCGCGAAAAAGTTTGAGCAATATTAATATTATTAAAAACACCATTTGATAAAGTACCAAATGCATAATTATTGATATTATAACGCTGATATTCAAGCGCAGTCGTCGAAATAAAGTTATCATCGGGCCATTTCAAACGTCTGCCTAAACTGACTGAGCCTTGAAAAATAGCGAAATAACTATTGGACACATACACATTTGCATATTTAGTATAAGCCCCACTGACTGTCAGTGATGTCGGCTTTTTACCGCCCAACCATGGTTCTGTAAACGATGCATTGTAAGACTGGAAAAATTTACCATTTGACTGGGCCCTAATAGATAAGCGTTGACCATCGCCTTGTGGCAGCGGACTCCAGGCGGCTTTATTGAAAATATTGCGAATCGAGAAGTTATTGAACGAAACGCCCAATGTACCCACTACACCAAAGCCACCCCAACCGGCTGACAATTCTAACTGATCAGACGGTTTTTCTTCCACGGTATATTCAATATCCACTGTACCCCGTTGCGGATTCACAGGTGTATTGATGCCTAAAGCCTCTTGATTGAAATAACCTAAATTGATGATCTCGCGCTGAGAACGAATAATTAGCGAACGGTTGAATTTTTGACCAGGTAAAGTGCGCAACTCGCGGCGAATAACATGCTCATTAGTCCGGTCATTGCCTTTAATAGTTACTTTATCAATTGTCGCTTGGGGACCTTCATATATCCGCATTTCGAGGTCAATCGAATCCCCATCAATAGCGACTTCTGTAGGGTCAACATTGAAAAACAAATAGCCATTATCCATGTAAAGAGAAGAAATATCACGACCATCTTGGCTAAAACGAAGGCGTTGCTCCAACAATTCTTGATTATAAACATCGCCTTTTTGAATACCCAAAACTTGAGTCAGTATCTGCGCATCATAAATCGAATTGCCTTTCCAAACAATATTGCGGAAATAATACCGACGTCCTTCATCAATTTTCATGTGGATTTGCAAATCGCCATCTTTTTCACGATAGATGGTATCGCTTACGATTTGAGCATCGCGGTAGCCGATATTGCCATAGTATTTCAAAATTTTCTTTTTATCATCTTCATATTCATTTTTGATGAGTTTTGAAGAAGAGAAAATCTTCTTTTTCCGATGAGTTTTGTCCATCTGCTTCCGCAACTTACGCGTAGAAGCATTTTTATTACCTTCGAAAGTTATATCTTGAATTTTGATACGCGCATTTTTATTTACATCAAAAACCAGCTTCACACCATTGGGGCGTTTTTCGTCAACTTGTTCTTTAATAGTCACTTTCGCATCCAAATAGCCTTTTTCACGATAGTATTTTTCGATACCAAAAGTAGCATTGGCTTTGTTGCTTTCAGTCACCACCGTTCCTTTCGGAATGAAACGATTGACGATATTATTCAAATCATCATGCTGACTTTTCTTAGCCCCAGTATAACTGTAAGTGGTGATATGCGGACGCTCTTTTAGTTGAATTTCAAGGAAAATTACATCGCCGATGGTTTTTTCCTTCAAAATTTGAACATCATCAAACAAGCGCAATTTCCATAAGGCTTTCATTGCCTTAGGTATATCGGGTCCAGGGAATTTTATCTTTTTACCGACTTGCAAGCCTGACACGCCGATGATAGCGTTTTGGTCAGTGAATTGCGCACCGGTGACTTTGATACCGCCGATTTCAAAGTCCTTCGCTTGACCATAAGTCATCAGAGGCAGGGTATCAATAGCGATTTGCGAAAAGGCTGTATTGGAAAGTAAAAGTATGGTTACACCAAAAAGGAGAAAAAGGACTTTTTTCATTATACCGTTTATTACAATATGAATCTTTTTTAAAAAATTTGAACAGCTTCAAAACGTATCAACTCCTCGATTTGTGCCGCCTATTTGTCAGAATTTTATTATTTATTTTATTGACACTCTATTATTACAATTAAAAATCTCATTTGGTTATTAAATCTGCTCGCTAATCATACCGAAGCGACGTTCTCTATCTTGATAACTTAAAATGGCTTTGTAGAAATCATTTTTCTTGAAATCTGGCCAATAAGTTGCCGTAAAATAGAATTCAGCATACGCCAATTGCCATAAAAGAAAATTTGAAATGCGCGTTTCACCACTTGTACGAATCATCAATTCAGGGTCGGGCATACCGGCTGTTGTCAATTCAGTTTCAAACATATCCTCCGTAATTTCGCTCGGCTTCATTTGCCCCCGCGCCGCTTTTTCAGCGAGACGTTGCACCCCCCTCAGTATTTCCCATTTAGCGGAGTAATTCAGTGCCAAAACGAGGGTCATACTTGTATTATTTTGAGTTTGCTCAATGCCTTGCAAGAGGGCTTTATAGGTAGCTGAAGGCAATTTTTCAATATCTCCAATGGCTTTGAGTTTAATATTATTTTTCATCAAAGTATCAATCTCAGCTTTCACAGTATCGACCAAGAGCATCATCAGTGCATTCACTTCATAAGCCGGACGATTCCAATTTTCAGTAGAAAAGGTATATAAAGTCAAGTATTGTATCCCCAATTCTGCTGCGGCTTCTGTGATTTCACGTACTGTCCGCACACCCTCGCGATGCCCCCAAACGCGATTTTTACCTTGCGCCTTCGCCCAACGCCCATTGCCGTCCATGATGATAGCTACATGTTTGGGTAAGTTTTCGAGATTGATTTGAGACTTAAAGTCCGTCATTTCTGATAATCTTTTAAAAACAGCGGACAAAGGTAAAAAAACTTATGGAACTACATGATTTTGTTGAAAATAGCGTGATTTATTAGTTTAAAAAAATAAAACTAATCTGCCTCAATAGATGTTTGAATTGACCAACTTAATGCAAAACGCACCAGAGGTGCATAATGGCGGTAGCATTTTTTCATTAAAATTTAAAAATAAATCAAGATAAAACATTTTGTTTTATTTCAAATTGTATAATTTTGTAGACTGAATAAGGCGTTGAATAAAATGTCTATTTTTCTAATATCTATATAGGAATGGATTTTAAATTAAATTCAAGTTATACGCCTACGGGCGACCAACCCTCCGCTATCAAGCAGCTAAGCGAAGGAATACTGAGGGGGGAGCGTGCACAGGTATTACTTGGCGTAACAGGTTCAGGCAAGACATTCACGATGGCTAATATTATCGCTCAAATCAATCGCCCTACCTTGGTTTTAACTCATAACAAAACGCTAACAGCTCAATTATATGGCGAATTCAAGCAATTCTTTCCTGAAAATGCAGTTGAATACTTCGTTTCCTATTACGATTATTATCAGCCCGAAGCCTATATTTCTGTAACAGATACCTATATTGAAAAAGACCTTCAAATCAATGAAGAGGTGGATAAATTGCGCTTGCGGGCGACGAGTTCTATTCTATCGGGTCGACGAGATATTATAGTGGTGGCGTCTGTTTCCTGCATATATGGTATGGGCAATCCTGAGGATTATAAAACGGGTATTATTCGTCTTTTTAAAGGTATGATTCTTTCTCGCAACTCATTTTTATACTCTTTGGTCGAGATTTTATACTCACGTACTGAGGGGGAGTTGAGCCGTTCATCTTTTAGAGTGCGCGGCGATACAGTCGATATTAATTTGCCTTATGTGGATTATGGCTACCGCGTTACATTTTTCGGCGACGTGATTGAAAGCATAGATATGATAGAAGTGGAATCGGGCAGACGGGGTGAAAAATTAGATGTAGCCGCCATTTTTCCTGCGAATCTTTATGTAGCACCACGTGAGCGGATTCACCAAATTATTAGGGATATTCAAGACGAATTATATGCGCATGTGAAATATTTTGAAAGCGAGGGAAAATCGAGTGAGGCGCGTCGAATAGATGAAAGAACCAATTTCGACCTTGAAATGATTAAAGAGTTAGGCTACTGTCAAGGCGTTGAGAACTATTCAAGGTTTTTTGATGGGCGCAATCAAGGCGACCGCCCGTTTTGCTTATTGGATTATTTTCCCCCTGATTATTTGATGTTTATTGATGAAAGCCATGCGACAATTCCTCAAATTAGGGGTATGTGGGGGGGAGACAGAGCGCGTAAGCAAAACCTCGTGAGCTACGGTTTTCGATTGCCAAGCGCAATGGACAACCGTCCGCTCAATTTTTCAGAGTTTGAATCATTAGTCAATCAAGTCGTATTCGTAAGTGCTACGCCGGCAGATTATGAGATGGAAATGACTGAGGGGGTCGTTGTAGAGCAATTGATTCGCCCGACTGGATTGCTTGACCCGCCAATTGAAGTGCGCCCTTCAATCAATCAAGTGGATGATTTATTAGAAGAAATTCAGCAGCGCATTGATAAAAATGAACGTGTTTTGGTGACTACTTTAACCAAGCGCATGTCTGAAGAATTAGCCAAATATTTTGCAAAACTGAACATTAAAGTGCGCTATATTCACTCCGAAGTAGATACGATGGAGCGCATGGAAATACTGAGAGATTTGCGGTTGGGCGATTTTGATGTCTTAGTAGGGGTCAATTTACTGAGGGAGGGCTTGGATTTGCCCGAAGTATCTTTGGTGGCGATATTGGATGCAGACAAAGAAGGCTTCTTGCGAAATGCCCGATCGCTCACTCAAACGGCAGGTCGCGCGGCGCGTAACTCCAATGGCTTGGTTATTTTTTATGCAGATAAAATTACTGATTCGATGCGGCGCACGATGGATGAAACGACGCGGCGGCGGTCTATCCAAATGGCTTATAATGCTGAAAATAATATCACACCTCAAACAATTACACGCACTCGTGAGGAGATCATTGCGGCTGGGTCTATTTTGGATATTCGAGGAAAGAAGGCATATATTGAACCAACAGAATTAAGTTTGGCAGCCGACCCGGTTACTGATTATATGAGTCGGGCGCAATTTGAAAAACTCATTGCACAAGCTGAAAAGAAAATGAAAGATGCCGCTAAAGATTTAGATTTCATTATGGCGGCGCAATATCGAGATGAATTGTTTGCTTTGAAAAAGAAATTTAAAGATAGATATGGCATTTTAAAAGATTAATAAATATGCGAATATTGGGTTAAAAAGCAGAAGTAAGAAGTAAAGTAAATATCAATAACTTTGTAGTGACCAAACCATAAAGAATTGATAATGAAAGAGATAG
>JAYTON010000107.1:0-2549 GCA_043747725.1 Saprospiraceae bacterium | reverse complement strand
CACCAATAGAACCCGTTGCACATTACAACAAAACGCAATTGTGGATTGGTATTTTTATAGGTCTCATTTCCGCTTTTACGCAGTTTTTAAGGTATAAGGAGTTTAATTTCGCTCACTATAAAAGCACTTTTCTGAAGCATTTGGGCATTTCCGTAGGCATTTCAGTCTTACTCACGGGATTGGCGCTGATGTGGATTGAGGCGCGGGCTTGGCAATATGTGTTGCTATTATTTGGCGGTGTTTTTACGGTTGTTTCTAATATTGAATATGCCGTTGTTTTCTTAAAACACAATCCGAAAGCATCGGGTTCAGCTGTGGCGCACGTCGGTTTCGGTTTGTTGATCATCGGGATTATGGCTTCGGGCATCAATAAAAACTGGATTTCGTCTAATCGGTTTGCGATGGAAGGCTTGGTGGATTTTACGGAGGAGCAATTCGGAAAATATGTATTGGTGATGAAGGGTACGCCTTTGCGCATTAAAGACTATGAAGTCACCTATACCCACGATACGGCTTATAACAATAAACGCTTCGTAACGGTAGATTTTAAAAGGAAAAGCCCTGATTTTAAGGTGACATTGGATTCATTTACAACGCATCCTTATTTTATTTTCGATAAGAAATCGGGTAAAATGACGGCTAATAATCCTGATACAAGGCATTATTGGAATAAGGACGTTTTCACGATTGCTAATTTACCACCGAGCGAAGCAGACCCTGAATTGGCTCGCAAGGATGAAGATAGTTTGAAATATGTCAATTACAATTTAGCAATTAATGAAACGCTATCTCCTAAAATTGCAGATAAAAATACCCCTCAGTATCAAATCAAAATTGAAGGTTTGGATAGAAATCCAACCCATCCTAAATATGTGGCTGAGGAAAAAGATATTGCAGTAGGGGTGAAAATAGCTTTGACAAATGCGAAAGGTGCTGTTTTTAATGCTATGCCGCTCGTTTTACTGAGGGGGGATAATATTTATCAATTGCCAGCGACAGTCAACGAATTGGGTATTCGGATTCATGCAGGGTCGGATTTATTTGATAAAATATTCACACCGCAAAAGGATTTAACATTCAATGAGTATGTTTTAAAAGAAGGCGGCAGTGTTAAAATAGGTAATAAAACAGTGACCGTGGCAGGGGTCAACCCGAATGCCAAACCCAAAAGCTTTAAGGCTGAGGGGGGGGATTTGTCATTAGGCTTGAAATTAAATGTTGAAGCCGACGGGCAAATGTATAATGCCGAACCGATTTATATCATCAGAGGCAATACGCCGATTCCTTTGAGAGATGAAATTCAAGAGTTGGGGATGCATTTTGTGGTGTCGAAAATTAATCCATCGGATAAAACATTCACTCTACAAATAGCTGAACGCGACCCTAAAACCATGAAAATCCCTATTTCAATCGCTGAAAATGCGCCTAAAACGGACTTTATTGTCTTGGAAGCGACTGTCAATCCAGGTATCAATTATGTCTGGACGGGTTGTATTATGATGATGATAGGCTTGGCGATGGCGATGTTTTATCGGATTAAGAATTGATTTTTTGAATTAGGATTATTATTAAAAAAAGATGCTAAGGATGGCGTGAGTGCTTATCCTTAGCATCTTTTTTAATCCTAAAAATCCTGATTCAAATAAAAAATCATGTGAATTGATAAGCCCAAAAAATTAAAACAAGTTGCACTGGCAACCGCAGCCAAAGGAACCACATTTTAATTTTCATGCCTGCTCCCTTTGAAGTCAACATATAAATATTGGCTGGAAAAATAGCAATCAACAAGGCAATAATACTCCACGCTGCCCACTCCCGTGTCATTGGAATTAATAGACCGATGCCGCCAGCTATTTCTGCAATGCCAACGATGGTATTAATCGGTTCTTTCCATTTTTGAAGAAGCGGTGGTGTGATTTTATAAAAAAACCATGCTTTTTTGAAGTGTGAATAGCCGGCGTATATAAATGCAGACGCCAGAATTATGAGAGCAAAGTAATAAAAATAGGTTTCCATTTTGAATGATGTTATAAGTACATTTAAGTGCGGTTATTTTAAATTGTAAACCTATAAGGTTTTTCAAAACCTACGGCATATACTTAACTATGATTTTACAAAATCAATAAGAATTTTCTGCAAAATTCTTAATACGAGTCCAGAGGACTCGCACGTTTGTAGAAAATAATCTAAAAATAGACTACGAGTCCGGAGGACTCACACGTTTGTAGGCTTTATAACAAACGTATGAGTCCTCTGGACTCGTAAAAAGTGAGGTTCATTCATCATTCTACAAACGTTTGAGTCCTCTGGACTCTGCATGATTACGTAAGAACATAGTTAAGTATATGCTGTAGGTTTTGAAAAACCTTATAGGTTTGTTCCTATTGCCATTATTTCTTATCAAAATTATCCAAAGCCGTTTGTAAAGGTAAAGACCTCAACCGTTTGCCCGTCAAATTGAAAATAGCGTTTGCAATGGCAGGGGCAACGGGTGCCATCGGTGGCTCTCCTACCCCAAACGGTTTTTCCCCACTTTCGTGCATAATCAC
>JAYTON010000106.1:0-3155 GCA_043747725.1 Saprospiraceae bacterium | reverse complement strand
CGATAGGCTCGCCTATTTTATCCAATAAAACGATGGCTTCGTTGCGGCTTTCACTCATCAAAATATTCATTTGATTGGGCTTGAAATCCGTTTTATTGATTCTGACAAAGTAATTGCTATTGAGATTGGCATGTAGAACGGCTTTGCCATTTTCGTCCGTTATAATGGTATAACAATGATCGCCAGCAGACTCGACCGTAGGTGCTTGAGTGCCTGTTGAAGCCGTGCAAACGTAGGCTTTACTGAGGGGTAGCCCCGATTTTCTATCAATCACATAGACCGTTATGAGTCTCTCGTCTTTGCTGGTTTGAGTTGTTTTATTGGCGTCACTGAGTTGTTTGACATCTGAAAAAGGCTTTGTTCCATCTGGAATTGAGAAATTATAGATGTCATCGCCCCCCATGCCACCGCTTCTGTTTGAAGACAAAAAGCCCGTTTTATTCTCTTTATCGACGATAAAACCGAAGTCATCTTTATCCGTATTAAAAGGTTTTCCCATAGAAATAGGCTTGATAAAATTGCCCGTATTATCAATCCGAGTGTAGTAAATATCCAATCCGCCGAGCCCTTTGGGTTTGTTTGAAGAAAAATATAGGGTGCCGTCTTCATGTATAAAAGGGAAAATTTCATTGGCACTGCTATTCACCTCAGCCCCCAAATTAATAGGCTCACTCCAAGTGCCATCCACCATTTTAGACATATACAAGTCCATACCGCCCAACCCGCCGGGTCTATTGGAGGAGAAATAAAGCTTTTCACCGTCTAAAGAAATAGTCGGATGACAGGCATCACTTTTTTCATCATTGAAAGGCATTAATTCAGGCGTACTCCAACTTTCAGAGTTAAAAGTGGACGCGTAAATCTTCATGTAGTTGGTTTTATTCACATAGCGCGGCTTTTTACCGTCTTGTTCATTATCATTTCGAGTGAAATATATCACTTCATTTTGACTATCATAGGTGATGGGTCCGTCATGCACCTTGCTCATAAAAGTAGAATCAAATAGTTCAGGTTTGTGATAGTAACCACTGTGCTCTTTTTTGGTAATAAAAAGCGACATGGAGGCTTGTTTAATATCCTTATCAAATATCTTCGTTTTGCCTGAGATAGTATTGTTGGATACAAAAACTAAATCCTCTTTAAAGTAAGCGGGGCTAAAATCTAAGGCTTTTGAATTGACTAATCTCAGATTATTGATTTTGACTTTACTCTTTTCTGCATTTTGAGAATAAGAATTGTTACCCCATAATAATAGAGTACCGATTATAAATATGCTCTTGACTGTTTTCATAATTGCTATTTTATCTCTACAACTTGCTGCAAGGTTTTGAACTTGCTGCAAGTTAAAATCAGATTTTTTAAAAGAAAAAGCGTGGATTATGCATCACTTTAGCGGATATAGCGAAATCGTATCGGGCTAATATTTCTAAACTGTTGCGGTTGTAATTGCTTATTTGCGAGAGTGTAAAATCATACGCCATGCCGACGGCGAAACTGTCGTTGATTTGTACGAAGCTTAATAAATCAACTGAATCGCCTATGCTGCCATCACTACCCGTTCGGTAAGAAATACCACCGGTGAATTTCTTTTTGAATAAAATACTCATCGTTGCGTCCACGCTGAAAGGCGCATTGGCTACATATTTAAACATCATGGACGGTTTGAGTTGAATATTTTCATTGCCACCAAGCGAAAATAAACCACCCACCATCGCGTAAATATGCTTGTGTTCAGTGCCTTTTAGTTGCACACTGGCATCTTGATTCAGAATCAAAGGGTTTTGATTTAAATTAGGGATGGATAGACCGGCATAGATGTTTTTTCTATCGTAATAAATGCCCATGCCCAGATTCATATTGTTGAGGCTTGGGTTATCATTTTCGCTCAGTGTCGGGTCTTGTCTTTGCTGAATATTTACTGTTGAGCTTTGCAAATCGAAGCGATATTGGCGATATGATGCGCTAATACCTATCCTCAAAGTACTCTCTTCAGTGTGAATAATAGCGTAAGATACTGAGGGGGTCAGCGCCAAACGACTGATAATGCCTTCAGACTGATTGGACAATATTAGCCCTAAACCCAACCTGTTTTTACTCATCCACGGGCTATCAAAACTTGCTAAAAACGAGCGCGGATTCCCTTTAAACCCAATCCATTGGTTGCGATAAAGAACATTGACAGAAGCGACCCGCCGAGACCCTGCAAATGCGGGATTGACCAGCAGGTTGTTGTACATATATTGAGTGTAATGCGCCTCTTGTTGTGCTTGGATTTTATAAAAACTCCCGATGAGTAGGATTAAAATGGTGTAGTTTCTCATTTCTATGCTTAAATTGAGTGGTTTTGTTGATGTTTTCCCCCAACCCCTGGAGGGGGAGTCGGTTGGAATAAAATGAACGATTAAATTATTGAAGTCATTAGCCATATAAAAGAATGATTTTTAACTACTTCCAAACGACTCCCCCTCCGGGGGTTGGGGGAAACGTCACATTACCTCAAAATAGTTATAAAAGATTTTAAAGGTTCTGCTTTTAGATTGGCTATAAAAATGAAATAATAAGTGCCACTCGGAAGAGGCAATTTTTCAAATGTACCAGTCCAATTATTCATATAAGGTGCTGCTTTGAAAACCAATTCGCCCCACTGACTGTATATGGAAATTGTACTTTTATTATGCGGGTCGGCGGCATCAAAATCCTCAATAATTAATGCATCATTATAGCCATCACCATTGGGGGTAATCACTTCATTGGATTTAAATGTCTGTTTGAAAGCTTCTACCACATTCAGAATAACAGTCGCTCGCTGACAGGTATTAGGGCAAAGGTCGGTACAGACTTCATAAGAGAAATTATCAGTGCCTTTATATCCTGTAGTCGGGTGATAGGTGATAGCACCGTCATTTTTAAGAGTCACAGTACCATTTAAAGGGTTATCCTTTATTTTTATAGTAAAATTGACATTATTTAAAAGAATATCATTTTTCAACACATTCTCAATGAGCGTACCATCGAAGGCTACCACAAATGAATCATTCAATATTTTAGGGGCATTATTGACGCTGACCGTCACGGTGTCTTTTATCACACACCGATTACTAAAAGTGGCTGATACAATATACTGTCCTTTTTGATTGATAGAATAAATGGGCAGT
>JAYTON010000105.1:0-5447 GCA_043747725.1 Saprospiraceae bacterium | reverse complement strand
ATTAAACATTTTCGCCATCAAGTCTTCTTCCCATAGTTCAGGCTGAATATCCGGCGCAAAAGCATCGAAGTAAATCAAATCCATAAGATTATGAAAATTAATATCTCCGAAATTCATCAATAATTTTTGAAAATTAAACTTTTTACTGAAGGGGTGTATATCTGACCAATCAGATGAATGCATTTTTAAAAAAATATCTTCATAATGCCCTGCATCCAATTGCTCAACATAATTGAGTTCAAAAACCTGCTCCATACTGAGGGGGTAGGCTTCTATGGTGCAATAATTAATTGTTGCCAATATGGGTTGACGCTCAGATTCAAGGAAAGTCATGAAAGCATTCAAGCCAGTACCAAACCCAATTTCAAGGATATTGATTTCAGAGGGTGATTGTTGAAGTATGCAATTCAAGCCAGCATTAATAAAAACATGTTGCGTTTCCTGTATAGCCCCATGTTTTGAATGGTAGGAAACGCCTAATTGCTCCGAATAAACGGAATGTGAGCCATCTTGTGTTAGGAAAAGAGTCATATAAAGTCTAATTTCGTTGTAAGAAACGACTTTTAATGGAGTTTTTTAAATGAATTAATGAATTGAATAACAACATTAAAGGGCATCACTCATACAATCACGCAATTCAGATACTGTGATATCCAAATGAGATGCGTCATAAGTACACTCACCATTTTGAATCAATAGAAGCTGGGGAGATTCATGAAACACACCCAATTTTTCAGTAATCGCATTAGATATAGAGCGATAGGTGATTAAATCGAGATAATAAGGCTCAATTTCTTCAACTTCAAAATCCCAATTTTTTTCAAAGCGATTTTTTGCCATCGCTGAAATATTGCACCGAGTGGAATGTTTAAATATTAGGCAGGGAACTTTCTGCGAACGTTGAATAATAATATCCAACTGGGATTGTGACTCCAAGGGAATCCAATTTATCATGGAATTAAATTGTTTTAATAAAAAATAAGCGTTTATTTAACTTAAAAATTACCGATTAGCTTCCGCTTTTACTTGCATTTTGTACGGACAGCCATAGCCTCTTTGGCATGAAGACATTGAGACAATAATGATAGCCAACACAACGATTGGCAAAAAGATGTTTTTTAAAACAGATTTTTTCATGATAATGACGATGGGTTTTAATCGAACAATAAATTAAGTTACAAAATTAGATAATAATACGTGTTCAACATTAAAAAAAGGTGACTTTTAAACGGAATTTCTGAAATTTTATTTTTTTTCAGTGGCTCTAATCATAAAATCTTCTTCTAAAACGCCGAATTGTTGAAAATGATGCTTTATATGCCGCGCTTGAAATTGCACCCATTCGTCATAATTCATGGGTCCGAACACAGGATGCACGGGCATCAAGTCAGGATGTTCCGAGTGATAATCAAAAAATCGCTGTAATTGATTTAAAAGAAATGCTTTTGATTGATGTATCTCAGGAAACTGGGTTGGAATAGGTTCTTCGGAAATAAATTCTACCCGCACCCCTCGTGGAAAAGGATATTCAGTCTCTAAAAAGCGCATTTTACGGTAAGCCAATCTCTCAGGCTCGGCGTTTGGAGTGATAGCAAACCGTCCATTGGCAATACTCATGATATGGGCTAAATGCTCTAACATTTGGTGGGCATTCATTTTGCCCCATTTAGCTTCCTTCTCAGCTTCTATCTTTTCCAACAATTGTGGAAATTCATCATACAAAAATAATTGATATTCAGTCATTTATACATTGGTTTTAAATTATAATAATTTTAAAAACTATCCAAACCGTTCACATCCAAATTGAGTGTACCGTTTGAAGATACATAAATTTTGATATTGCCTTGCAAAATCTGAATCCTCTGCACATTTATATTACTCACCATACCCCTCAGTATCACGTTGTTCGTGAACTTATATTCACGCAACATGTCATTCATAGTTGTCTTAAAATATTGAACATTTTCATCCAAAGGGAATACACAGGCTTCTTTCATTTTTTTCAAAATCACTTTATCAAAAAGCCATTTCGCACTGCGGAGCATAAAATCTTTCGATTGCAAATCATAATCAAGGTCTTCCATTTCAATGGTATTTTTTTTAGGGTTGAATATAGGGCGACCTATTAAATATAAACTTCCCGTATAACTTCCTGTAAATGAAACATTTACAACGATTTTATCATTTTGTCCAAACAGTTGAATATCCCTAACCACTATTTCTTTACCGCCTGGATAAAATTTTTGATTCAGTACATAAGTCTTAGCCATAGACTCTGCTTCTTTCATTGAAATATCCGTTGTCAAGTTAGCAGCAAAATCATTGACCGCCGCACCGCCCAGTTGAAACGGCGGCAACGAGGTATTTGGATAAAAATTGGGTTGTTGAGTGCCTGCTACTACCTCTGCGAAAGAAGTCGCCGTAATGGTGCTTTCAATCACATCGCCCGCTGTCCGAAAGGGTGTCATGGCGATACTTTGAGGCGTCAATTTCACCCACCAAGTGCCATAGCTGCTGTTCATACTGACGGGTCGTTGCATGAGTTGCCAAGCTTCTTCAAGACTGCTTTTTATTTGAAATTGGTTTCTCAATTGCTGATCAATAGCCGATGTCAAAGTACTTTTACTTCGGTCAATGATAATGTTAGCGATATATTTCACGTCAATACTGCCAAAACCCGTCTTCATTGCCATGTTTTTAATCCAATCATACCCTACAAGTTCAGTGACGGGTTGCACTGTCCAATCAGGATTAATATTGATGGTGGTTCTAAACGTCAAAGCCAATTCACCTTCCGCTTCAAAACCTCTGTTGCCAAACACTTTTTTAAATACCCACAACTTCAATGGCACGCGATAATTCATTTGCAAACCATCGAGTCGAATATTAATATTCTGACTTTTAGTGGCATTCATCATCAAGCCATCGTCTTCAAGATTTTTATCCTCATAAATGACGCCGCTGAGTCGGTTGTTCAGAAGCCGTTCAATTTCCGCAGCATTCAGTCGAACAGGGATATTGACCGTTGATACTGAAGGGGGTACTTCCGTAGGTGGCTGATAGCTTTCCATAGGTCGCTGCGGTTGATTTTTTACAATGCCACATGCCGTGAAATACATGGCAATAAAAATAAATGAAAATATTTTTAACATCTTAATCATTGATAATCATTGGTTTACAAAATGAAATTAACTTATTTCAATCTGCAAAAATACTCCTAAAAGATATTACTTTATTTAAAATCCCGATAAAGGAGATATTTTTTTCTAATTTTTTTAAAATTATTAAGCCCCTCTTTCCAACTGGCTCTAATCTCAGCTTCTGTTTTTCCTTCTTTTATTTGTTGTTGCATCAGAGTGTTTCCGGCTAATTTATTAAAGAAATTATTTTTTAAAAAGAACGAATCTTTATTCGGATAATTTTTATAATAATCCAATAAATAGGTCAAATTAATTTTTCCTTCACTTTGTAAGTTATTCATATTCAAAGCAGTCAGGTCAAATCCGTAACATTTTTCATTTTCATGAAATGGCTTCTTTGCCCCTTCATTCGGCATGGGCGTAAACTCAAATGTTGCTTTTTCTTTCGGATACTGAGGGGAGCCATATATCTGAAACTGCTTCTCAGTCCCACGCCCAACGCTCACGTCCGTACCTTCAAAAAAACATATCGAAGGGTAAAGATAAACAGCCCGAGCAGTGGGTATATTGGGTGAAGGTTTAATCGGCAATTCGTAAAAAGTGCGATGGTCATAGCCCTTGCATTTTATCACAGAAAGTTGGCACTTCGCCGCATTTTCGAGCCACCCCTCAGTATTGAGCATCTGCCCGTACTCGCCCATCGTCATGCCATACACGATTGGCACAGGCTGCATACCGATGAACGATCTCAAAGGTTTTTCTAAAATAGGACCATCCACATAATGCCCATTTGGATTGGGTCTATCGAGAATAATGACAGGAATTTTATTTTGAGCACCAGCTTCCAAAATGTATTGCAACGTAGAAATATACGTATAGAAACGAACGCCAACGTCTTGAATATCAAAGACTAATACATCTATATTTTTCAAATCTTCAACATCGGGTTTTGCTTTTTTACCATAGATTGAAACAATAGAAATGCCCGTTTTAGCATCCACTGTATTATCTACTTTTTCCCCTGCATCAGCGTCACCTCTGAAACCATGTTCGGGCGCGAATATTTTTTGAATTTTGATGCCTTGTTTTAGCAAGGTATCCACAACATGTGTTTTATTTTTTCCGATAATAGACGTCTGATTGACAACCATCGCCACGTTCTTATTTTTCAGCAATTTAACGTATTTATCAAAACACTCCGCCCCTACTTTAATTTGAGCATTTTGAAACGTTTTGATAGAACTTTGCGCATTTGTTTGAATAAAAACGAAACAAATAATTGCAATTCGGATAAAACTTTTTAACTTCGTATTCATATTGACTTTAATATTGTAACACGAAACGTCCATTTCGTGTTTGGTTTAGTAAAGCGAAACGCCGATTTCGCATTCATCAATTAATAGTCGAAATTAATTTAATAATCTGATTTACCATATTGTTTTTAAAAATTTCAAGAATTTAAGGATTTGATGTCAAAGAAACTTTATGCGATCGTGGATATTGAAACCACGGGCGGACAAGCTGCCAGAGAAAAAATTACTGAAATCGCTATCGTGTTGCACGATGGCGAAAAAATTATTGACTCCTTCGAGTCTTTGGTCAATCCTGAACGCTCCATACCTTATTTTATCACGCAAGTCACAGGCATCACTGATGAAATGGTTGCCAATGCACCTCGATTTTATGAAATAGCCAAGCAAGTAGTGAAAATGACTGAGGGGGCAGTGTTTGTAGCCCATAATGTTCGGTTCGACTATTCATTTATTCAAGAAGAGTTTAGGCGTTTGGGTTTTACCTTTGTTCGCCAACAACTCTGTACGGTCAAATTGAGTCGCAAAGCTTTCCCGGGTTTACAGTCGTATGCTTTAGGCAATTTGATAAAACATTTTAATATCAAAGTGAAAGACCGCCACCGAGCAATGGCAGATGTGATGGCAACGGTTGATATTTTTGAAAGAATATTAGCCCAAGAAGGAAATAAAGAACAAGCCCGAATTTTAATCAATAAAGGCATCAAAGAAAATCATTTGCCAAATGATATGCCGATGGAGATGTTGCATAAATTGCCTGAATCGTGCGGCGTGTATTATTTGCACGATAAAAATGGCGAAGTGATTTATGTGGGCAAAAGTATCAATATTCAAAAACGCATCTTCGAACACTTTGGCGATAAAACCTCAAAAGGCGATAAATTGCAACAATCTGTTTTTGATATTTCTTTTGAAGAAACGGGTAGCGCATTAATAGCCCTGCTGCTTGAAAATTACGAGATAAAACGTTTGAAACCCAGCATTAACAAAGCCCTCA
>JAYTON010000104.1:0-5793 GCA_043747725.1 Saprospiraceae bacterium | reverse complement strand
TTTTCACAGCTATAAAATCGGCATTTCTAATCGTATCCATCACGTTAGCAAAGGCAATTGATTCTTGCAAATTAGTTGGCGGTGGGGATGGCGCAGAAGGTAAAATAGTTGCTTTGGGAATAAAACGCCACGCTGTATTGCCTGGAATACTATTAATTTGGCGCAAAATGAGTTTGCGCGTCAGGAGCATATCCGTTGCGTCGATAGTGCCGTCCCTATCCACATCGCCTGCGATGAGTTTATAAGGTGAGTTCAATGGTACAATGTCCAACGCATGTTGGCTCATTAAGGCGATGTCGTAAGTGGTCACGCCATTAATCCAATCGGTGTCTCTGAAAGCGGTAATAGTAAAATTCCCCCCCCTCAGTAAATTGCTAAAATTATAGTCACTGGTTTTCACCACAGTCGACGAAGGCGAATTGCCACCGCTGAGAGTCACTTGAGCAGCAATCGCCTTGCCCGTTTCAGTCCGAATATTGCCTATAATGGACGGAAAATTAGGTGTAACAGGAGCGCAAGATTTATTAGGGTCGCTGACTTGAAAAGAAGTCGTTCGGCTAACGGCATTGCCTGTGGAGTCACGCGCCCAAATTTCAACATTTTGTTTGCCTGTGTCCGCACAAGCGAAAGTTAAAGTAGATGTAGTCGGGAAGCCTGTACCTTGCCCTATTTTACGGATAGCAAATTGTATTTTATTGAGTGCCGAGCAATTATCGGAAGCGGAAGTGACGAGTTGTTGCGCCGTGACCGTAACTGTGCCGCCAGTCAGATTGATGCCAAAACCCGTTTTCACGGCTAATTTAGGGCGCGTCGTATCTCGAATAGTGACGACTGAAGTGCAATTAGACTTGTTACCAGCTTTGTCTTGCACATAGAGAATGACATTTTTATTGCCAATGTCGCTACAAAAAAAACAAGGGTGGTCTAAAATTAAATACCACTCATTGCAATTATCAACCGAGCCATTGTTAACTTGCAAAGGATTTAAACCGACTTGCCCAGTCGTATCCAAATAAATAGTTGTATTTCGACAACGCGCTACAGGAGGCGTTATATCAGGATTGCATTGGGCATGAAGAAAATCAGGTAACAAAAGGCTTAGGAAAAATACCGCCGAAACGGCTAAAGAAAGCGTGCAGCTTTTCAGAGTGTTTGCTCTAATCATGGGAGGCTGATTATCGGTGATTGGAATGAAGTCATTGATTATGAAAGATTTATGAATTAATCAAATACCTTATTTATTTTAAAATAAAACATTTTGTTTAAATTTAACCATCCTTTCAAATCGCTAACTATGTTTGTTCAACCAAAAATAAAATTAAATCTTGGATTGCACAAATATATTTTTTAGTTTAACTTTAAAAACTACTTTTGAGGATTCAAAAACAATAAAATTACTGTTAAAAATGATACTATTTACCTGCAAACCTTTCGATGAATTGACTGTGTATGAGCTTTATGACATCATGGCTTTGCGGCAGGAGATTTTCGTTGTTGAGCAAAACTGTCCATATTTGGATGCCGATGGAAAAGATTTGAAAGGGTGGCATTTGATGGGGCGGCATATTTCCGATGAAAATACTGAGGGGGTGCTCGCTGCTTACACACGCTTATTGCCAAAAGGCGTTGCTTATGATCATTACGCCTCCATCGGGCGTGTAGTCAGTTCTCCGAGCGTGCGCGGTTCTGGGGTAGGTAAAATATTGATGCAAAAAAGTATAGAGGAAATTCAAAAATTATGTCCCAACGACCTTGTGAAAATTGGTGCTCAAACCTATCTCCTCAAATTTTACGAATCACTCGGTTTTAAATCCACAGGCGAGGAATATTTAGAGGACAATATTCCGCACACTTCTATGATTTTTTAAAAATAAAGCCTATGAGAGTTTTAATGGTTTGCCTCGGCAATATTTGTCGCTCGCCTTTGGCGGAAGGCATTTTGAAGCATAAAATTCGTAAAAAAGGCTTAGATTGGCATATAGATTCTGCCGGAACGGGCGGTTGGCATGCGGGTGAATTGCCTGACCGCCGTAGTATCGCCATTGCTCGAAAAAACGGTATTGACATCACTGACCAACGTGCTCGAAAATTTAAAACTGCAGATTTAGACAATTTTGATTTGATTTTGACGATGGATTATGCCAATTATTTAGACATTAAACGGCATGCAAAAACGCTTGAGCAGGAAAATAAAATACAGATGATTATGAGTTTTGTGCGCTCTGATAGCGATGAAGAAGTACCTGATCCCTATTATGACGACCGTTTTGCATTGGTTTTTCAGATGCTTGACAGGGCTTGTGAGGCTGTTATTGAAAAGCAATTGTTTGATTCAACTAATTGATAATCAATATTTTACTTACAACTACTTACTTCTATTCGTCCTTGCCCCATTTTCATATCGAATAATAAAAGCATCGGTGAGTGACCTATCTTTTACCTTTTTCAAAATACGCACCGCTTCGTCATAGTTTTCAAAACTGGCGAGCATGACGCGGGTAAAAGTTTTGCCATTGACAGTTGCTTTTTCAGTATCAAAATCACCCAAATCATCTACACGAGATAGGCGTTTTCTATTGGTATTATCCAGCATTTCATAAGCCAAAACCTGTACTTTAAAAGATACACCGCTTGAAGGTTTTTTCTTAGACATGGTCGTTTTTACATCCACATTACTTTTGGTCACCCCCTCAGTATCAGCCGTTTTTTTAGCATTGTCGGGCTTATTTTTAGGCGATTTATTCTCATTGGCTACTACCGGTTCATTTTTTTTATCTGCCTCTTTTACAGATGTTTCGACTCTTGAAGATGCTAAAACCATGAACCTTTCAAGATTAAAATTCTGTGAAATATTTTTCAAAGAATCTTTTGTATTAAAATCAAAAACCGTTTGACGAAACCCATCTTTGTCAATTTCAAGCACGTACGATTTTTGAGGCAATAAAGAAAATTTATAACTCCCATCCACCGCCATCATCGAGCTTAAAAGGCGGAGGATCTCACCTCCTCTGCGTTCGTACAAGGAAATGCGAGCATTTTCCAAGGTACTTTTGGATTCTTTTTCAAAAATTTTACCGGCTACCGATAATTCTATTCGGTTATTAATTTTGAATGAAAAAATATCGTCATCCCTTGATGAGATTTTTTCCATTCCAATAGTTCTATTTGAAACAAAAAAGCCACTCGTTAATGATTTATTTTTAACAAAAAAGTAGTCATCAGCCCCTGAATTGAAAGGCGCACCGATATTTTCAGCCGCACTCCATTTATTATCCAACCCTTTTGATTTGAAAATATCCAAGCCACCAAAACTCGCCAAGCCATTCGACGAAAAATACAGTGCATTTTCTTCGGGCTCATAATAAGGTGTCGCTTCATCCCCCTCAGTATTGATGTTACTGCCCATATTTTGAGGCTCGGTATAGCTGTCGCCCTTCAAATCGCGCGTAGCATTCCATATATCCATACCGCCTTTTCCACCTACCCGATTGGAGGCGAACAGCAAAATTTCCTTTCCATCTTTTGTAAAAACATACGGCTGTGTGGTGATGCCCCCCTCAGTATTGATGCGTTCTGGCAGCTTTACAGGAGACGACCAGCCCTTATCGGAGCGTTTCAAAACATAAATAGCGCACGTCCGTTTTTTCTCTTTTTTCACCTGCACCATTTGGCAAGCCGTACAATAAAAGCGAGAGCCATCACTCGAAAACACCCCATTTTCTATTGAAAAATTGCCTAAAAGCGGTAAACTCTGTACATCTTGCGCCAATGACCAATCATTGCTCAATTGCTGCGAGCGCAATAATTTGGAGTTGTCGTTTGTAATATGCGTGAAATATAAAATATCGTCGCCAAAAGGCATCGGTGCGACATCGTCTTCAACTGAATTAATACTTGCACTTAAATGTTCAAATTGTATTTTTTTTGATTCAACTGAATCCATTTGGCGAATCGCCGCCGTGCAGCCGTTGATATAATCCTCAATACGCTCTTGCACATCGTCGCGGTCTTTGCCGTCGTAGCCGTTGAGATAGAGAAGAAATTCAGGAATTGCTTCGTCAAATTGACCGCTTTGTTGAAGAGAAATCGCATAATTCAGTCGCGCTTTTGGAAAAAATTTATTGTCTTTTATAGTCCCGAACGATTCTGCTGCCTTTCGGTACTCTCGCGCTTTCAAATAAGATTGCGCTGCTTCATTCAGCCACTCTAATTTCTTGGGCTTTTGAGACCACGCCGCTTCATAATGCTGCGCCGCTGCACCAAATTTATTATCAGCCAATAACTGCTGGGCAAGTTTGACGTGCTTTTTACTACTCAAATTATCTTGAGCGGATAACGAGCAAACGCTTAGGAAAAAAAGGGCAATATGGATAGGCAAGCGCGACATAAAATTGGGTATTTTTTAAATGGTTATTCTGTTAAAACTCGCTCAATCACTTTGGCAAAATGCTCATGTTCAAGAGTCAACACATTTCGAGCAATATCTTGAGGCGAATCATTGGGCGAAATAGGGCATTTTGCTTGAAAAATAATGCTGCCTTCGTCGTAATGTTCATCGCAATAATGGATGGTAATGCCTGTTTCAGTTTCTCCTGCTGCCTTTACAGCTTCGTGGACATGGCTTCCAAACATTCCTTTTCCACCAAATTTAGGCAATAATGCAGGGTGGATATTGACAATTTTTTTATTAAAACGACTTATAATGTATTGAGGCACAAGGAGCAAAAATCCTGCCAAAACAATAAAAGAAATATTGTAATCTGATAAAGACTTTAAAATATTTTCAGTTTCATAAAACGTTGATTTTGAAATAATTAGCGTATCAATACCATGTTCTTTGGCAATATCCAAAACTCCTGCATCTTTTTTGTTGGAAATTACGAGAGCTACTTTAATTGTCTTTGAAGAGCCTTTCTGAGAAGGATTATTTTCAAAATATTCGATGATTTTTCGAGCATTCGAGCCTGAGCCTGAGGCGAAAATGGCAATATTCTTAACTTTCTCGGACATGATTTTTATTTCTAATTGGTAAAAATGAAGGACAAAAAAACGATTTTTTTAAAACACTTAGGTTTTATTTTTACAAAGCATAAAAATATACCCCTCAGTATTTCGTCTTTTTAAATAAAACTTTTCGTTTTAAATTCTGTTTTTAAGCTAACTTTAGCCCTTTATTTTTAGTGAGAAAATAAAAATTTATATCTATAAACTATTGAAATTGAAAAGATTAGATTCCATCATGTCTCAAAATATAGCTCAAAACGGAACGCCAAAGAAATCACCTTTAAAAGACCAATTCTCTGCTCTTAAAAATGTTCCAGCACTTTTTCGTTTGATTTGGCGCACCAATCGTTGGCTCATGTTGGCGAATATTTCGTTGCGCCTCGTGCGTTCGGTTGTGCCTTTGGTGACGCTTTATATTGGTAAAGAAATCGTGGATGAAGTCGTCCGCATCGTGCAACTGAATCAGCCGCTGAATAATTCCATCTTTAATGCTGTTTTTACTGAGGGGGGGCATCTATGGACATTAGTGGCTTTGGAATTAGGCGTAGTCGTTTTGTCTGAAATAGTAGGTCGTGGTATTTCTTTAACGGAAAGCCTCTTAGGTGACCTGTTTGCCAATCAATCGAGTGTGGAAATTATACGCCATGCGGCGACGCTCGATTTGTATCAATTTGAAGACCCTCAATTCTATGATAAACTTGAACGGGCACGCCGCCAAACGACAGGTCGTACTATATTGATGACACAAGTTTTTGAGCAATGTCAAGATATTATTTCCATTTTCTTCTT